>JANOTO010000027.1:0-3979 GCA_031416395.1 Rhodoferax sp.
GCCCAATCAGCTTCCAGTTCTTGCGGTCCTTCAACGTGACTTCGCCGGGTGCCATGCCGCCTGCGGTCTTCGCCAAGTCGCCGTAATGAGCTGACTTGCCCGAAGAGTGCGACACCACGCCGTCTTTCACCACCAGTTCGGTCGCAGGCACTTTCCATTGCGCCGCCGCCGCACCGAGCAGGCTGGCACGCGCGGTGGCCGCCGCCATGCGCAGCGGCACCCAGGCATCGGCCATGCTGCTGGAGCCGCCCGTTGCGTTGATACCCAGCTCACGCGCAACCTTGCCCACCACCCACTCACCCACGCGAACGGTACGCGTCTTGTTGCCCTCGTGCGTATCAAGCGGGTGAAATGGCAGGCCACCCAACAGCATCACCACGTTGCCGTAAATCTTGTCGGCGCCGGCCTGCTCCAGTGTGACGCGGGTGAGCGGCATATCCAGCTCTTCGGCCACCAGCATGGGCAGCGCGGTGTGTACGCCCTGGCCCATCTCGCTGCGCGGCATGGCCAAGATCACCGAGCCATCCGCAGCGATCTTGATCCAGCCGTTCAGCGCGACGTCTCCTTGCGTGAGCAGCATGTGCTCAGGCTTTCCCAGGCGCGAGCGCGCGGGCATCACGCCCCAGCCCACCACAAGTGCGCCGGTGGCGCCGAGGCCTCCCAAAATCCAGGTGCGGCGTTTCATGCTTTGCCTCCAGCAGTGGCGGTGCCCGCAGCGAGGTGGATCGCGGCGCGGACACGCTGATACGTGCCACAGCGGCAGATATTGGTCATCGCCTCATCAATATCAGCATCGGTCGGTTTGGGCTTTTTCTCAAGCAAGGAAGCCGCCGCCATCAGCATGCCACTTTGGCAATAGCCGCACTGGGGCACCTGCTCAGCAATCCAGGCGGCTTGCAGTGCATGGGGTTTGTCAGAGGTGCCCAGCGACTCAATGGTGCGAATCTGCTTGCCCGCCACGGCCGCCAGCGGCATCACACAGGAGCGCGTCGCCACGCCATCGACATGGACTGTGCATGCCCCGCACGCCGCAATGCCACAGCCAAACTTGGTCCCCGTCATGTTGAGCACGTCGCGCAGCGCCCACAACAACGGCATGTTGGGGTCGGCATCGAACTGCGTGGGCTTGCCGTTGATGGTGAGTTCCATGGGTTCCCCTGATTTCGCGTGGGTGCTTTAAATGACCGAGGGTCATATAATAACTGAACCAGGGTCAGTTGAGCAACCGCACTACCACCTGGAGGATGTAGCAGTCACGCGAACCCCACGCTGCCCGCCGTCAGCAACCAGACACTCACCCCGCCAACGCCGCCTCAATGTCTTTGGCCATACTCGCAGGCGTGTCGGTCGGCGCACAGCGCTTGATCACCGTGCCGTCTTTGCCAACTAGAAACTTGGTGAAATTCCATTTGATGGCTTTGCTGCCCAACAGGCCGGGGGCTTCGGCGCTGAGCCATTGGTACAGCGGGTGCGCGCCGCTGCCGTTCACATCGATCTTCTCCATCATGGGAAAACTCACGCCGTAATTGAGCTGGCAAAACTCGGCGATCTCGCCGTTGCTGCCGCTGTCTTGCGCGCCAAACTGGTTGCACGGAAAGCCCAGCACCACCAGGCCCTTGGCACCATAAGACTTGTGCAACTCCTCAAGCCCGCCAAACTGCGGCGTAAAGCCACAAGCGCTGGCGGTGTTGACGATCAGCATGGCTTTGCCTTTGTACTGACTCAACTTAACGGCTTTGCCTTGGATGCTGTTGGCAGAAAAATCGTAAACGGTGGACATAGAACTCCAATCATTGGGACGCTGAAGACGGCTTGAAATTAAGCACGGACAGCAATGATGCCAGCAAGATGAAAGCCCCGCCGATGAGTGTGCGCATCGTCAACTCGCCCGCACCCAGGAGCGTGGCCGACACACTGGCGTAGAGGATTTCGGTCAACATGATGAGCGACGTGGTGCTGGCGCTCAAGCGCGCGGCACCGTATTGCAGCGCAAGGTTACCGGCCAGAAACATCACGCCCAGTGCGATGGCAATGCCCACCCAGGGCCAACTCGGTGATGGCGGCCAGGTCGTCAAACCGGAACCGATACCCGCCCACGCAACGGCAACGGCCATGAGCGTGCCACCCCCAAACATCGCCAGAATGCGGGACGACTCGGGCTTTTGATTGAGCTTTCGCAGCAAGATGTTGGTCAACGCAAAGCTGAACCCACCCAAAATGGCCAACCAGTCGGCCAGACTTTCGGGCACGGGCCAGGGCGACTCTGGCGTTTTGAGCACGATCACCACGCCGATGAAAGCCAGGGCCAGCCGCGTGAGCGAGCCCGCCGTGGGCTTCTCGCCCAACAACGGCCACGCCAGCAGCACCACCCAGCCGGGCATCAAATAGAAAAGCAGCACCACGCGCACCACGTCGCCGATGGTTACCGCCCAGTTGAAGCCAACGTTGGTCAGGCCCGAGGCCAGCATCAGCAGCCACAGCAACGAGGGCTTCGCCAGGCTGCGCCACGCCACCGGGCGAACGAGGGTGACGCAAATCACGGCAAACAGGTAGATCATCGCCGTTGCCCACAGCGGGTGCAACCCGTGGCCTTGCAGCTCCCGAAACGGCCACCAAGATACACCCCAGACAAAGGCGTTGAAAGTCAGGGCCAGGGCGGCCAGGTAGGTGACGGGGAGTTTTGTCAATGCGATTTGCTAGGCCAGCAGCGCATCAACCGTGCAGATTGTCGTTGCGGGCAATATCCAAGAGATGCTCCACCTCGGCTTTGTGGTGAATGCAGTTGCTGCGGTGCCAGCGGTAGATCAGGTACATCACCCCGGCCACAATCAGCCCAAACCCGGTGATCGCCGTGAAGGGTGAAAGACCGAGGCCAGCCGACAGGCTGTAGGCCAGACCCAGCAGCAGAATTGACAGGTTTTCATTAAAGTTTTGCACTGCAATCGAACGCCCGGCCCCCATCAGGTTGTGCCCCCGGTGCTGCAACAGCGCATTCATCGGCACCACCATGAAGCCACCCAAGGCACCGAGCAAGATAAGGAATGGTGCTGCCACCCAGACGTTGTCGATGAAGACCAGCGCGATCACCGCTGTACCCATCGCAATGCCCATGGGGATGACGCGTGGGCCATCCACCAGCTTCATGCGCATCGAGGCTACCACCGCACCGACCGCCATGCCAATCGCCACCACGCCTTGCAGGGCCGAGGCTTGCGTGACCGAGTAGCCAAGCGCAACCGCAGCCCAGGTCAACACCACCGTCTTCAAGTTACCGGCCGCGCCCCAGATGAGTGTGGTGGAGGCCAGGGAGATTTGCCCCAGCCGGTCGCGCCACAGTCGCATATTGCAGGTCCAAAAATCAGGCAGCAAACTGACGAGGCGCTTGGGCAACGGCCTCATCTCCACGCCGGTATGGGGGATTCGCGTGTTGAACAGTGCCGCCAGCAGGTAGACAAAAATCAACACACTGATAGCCGCCTCAGGGGCACTGTCGATATTGGTGGTGATGAAGGGCAAATCAACGTTCAACAGCAAGTTGGACACCGCCGCCCCCACCAGTTGCCCACCCAGCAACACGCCCAGGATGATGGAGCCAATCGTTAATCCCTCGATCCAGCCGTTGGCTTTGACCAATTGGGACGCGGGCAGCAGCTCAGTCAATATGCCATATTTCGCGGGTGAATAGGCCGCTGCCCCCAAACCCACAATCGCATAGGCCATCAGCGGATGCGTGCCAAACAGCATCATCAGGCAACCCACAATCTTGATGGTATTGCTGATCAGCATCACCCTGCCCTTCGGTAGTGAGTCTGCGAACGCGCCAACGAATGGCGCCAGGATCACATAGAACAGCGCAAACATCGGCACCAATGCAGCTTGCTGCCACGCCGGTGCGTTCTCAGACCTGAGCAGTTGAATGGCGGCGACAAATAGCGCGTTATCAGCCAGCGAACTGAAGAACTGCGCCGACATGATGGTG
>JANOTO010000028.1:0-6509 GCA_031416395.1 Rhodoferax sp.
CTTGAAAGCATCGGACTGCTGGCGCTTCCGGCGGTGGTGATCGGTGGCATGCAGAGCATTCCTGGCGCCATCATTGGCGGACTGTTGGTGGGACTCATCGAGCAATTTGCCGGCGCCTACATATCGCCAAAATCAAGCGATATCCTGATTTACGTTTTATTGATGTTGATCCTCATGTTTCGCCCTTGGGGCCTGTTTGGTCAGCGCGAACTCGGGCGCGTCTAAAGCGCGCCGGCGCCCAACGTCCGATCGTCCTCTGATCGCTCACTGAACATCCGTCCATTTTCATGACAACTACTGCTTCCACTTCCACATCCGCGCCCGCCATTCAGGGAACCACAGGGAAAAAGCCCTTGCGCTGGATTTGGCTGATCGCCGTCGTTGCGCTGCTGTGCTACGTGCCGGTGGTGCTGACAGACCGTGCGGTGTTTGGCTTTCGCCTGTCCAACATGCAGTTGCTCAATCTGGGTTTAAGCCAGGTCAACCTGATGTTGATCGCCATGCTGGGCGCTTTATCGCTCAACTATTTGACCGGGTGCGCCGGGCTGATATCCATCGGCCACGCCGCGTTTTATGCGGTCGGCGCGATGACTGCCGCCATCACCGGATCGCAATGGGGTTGGCCGTTTCCGCTGGTATTGGTGGCCGCAGGTTGCGCAGGTGCGCTGGCCGGGGTATTGGCCGGCCTGCCCTCACTTCGCGTGCGCGGCCTGTATTTTGTGCTGTCAACTTTCGCAGTTCATTACATCGTGGTGTTCGTGTTCATGGAGTACCAGTTCAAATTCTTCGATGTGGTGGGCGTACCCTACAAGCCCGCCACCCTCGGCCCCATCGATTTGAATACGCCCATGCGCTGGTACTTCTTCCTGCTTCCCTTGTTGGCGCTGGTCTACTGGCTGCTGAGCAACAGCTTGCGCACCCGCGAGGGCCGCGCCATGATGGCCATGCGCGACCATGAGCTGGCCACCACCTCGGCCGGCGTTGACGTGCGTTACCTGCGCCTCAAAGCCTTTGGCTTCAGTTCTGCCATCGCCGCCATGGCGGGCGCCTTGTACGCCTATTTTCTGACGAATGTCACCTCCGAATTCTTTGGCATCCAGTTTGCAATCCAGTTCATCGCCATGATCATTGTGGGCGGCATGGGGTCTTTGCCCGGTTCGCTCGTGGGCGCGGCGGTGTGGTTGCTGCTACCCTCCATCATCACTGGGGTGGCCTCGCAGGCCAGCGATTCGACCGGCCTGATGCGTGTGTTGCTGATCGACCATAAAGCCCAATTCGTGCAAGTGATTTTTGGCATGCTGGTGATCTTGCTGCTGATCTTCGCGCCAGGTGGCATCGCTGGCATGGGCTCCAAATTGCGCGCCCGGTTTTTGGCGTGGCGGAGCCGGTGATGGACAACGCGCTTGAAGTCAAGGGGCTTTCAGTCGGTTACGCGCGCAAGGGCCTGGCGCTTGAAGATGTCAGCCTGACAGTGCCCAAAGGGCACATCGTCGCGTTGCTCGGTGCCAATGGCGCTGGCAAAACCACGCTCATCCGGGCTGTCTCCGGTTTACTGAATCTGCACCACGGGCATGTAACACAGGGAAGCGTCTCGCTCTCGGGCCAGTCCATCTTGGGCATGCCATCACACCGCCTGGTTCGGTTGGGTATGGGCCAGGTGCCAGAAGGCCGCCTTGTGTTCAAACAGTTGACTGTTGAAGACAACCTCAGTGTCGGGGCGGCGGTGTTGCCACGTTCTGCCGTCAAAGAACGCATGGACGCGGTCTACCACCTCTTTCCCAGGCTCCTGGAGCGGCGCGAGCAAGCTGCAGGATGGCTTTCTGGCGGCGAGCAGCAGATGCTGGCGCTGGGTCGTGCCTTGGTCGCCTCGCCGAAACTCTTGCTGGTCGATGAACTTTCCCTGGGCTTGGCCCCATTGATCGTCAAAGCCATTTACCAACAGCTCCGCGTGGTTGGCGACACCTTGGGTACCTCGATGTTGATCGTCGAACAAAATGCCCGCCTCGCTTTGGAGTTTGCCCAAAGCGCCTACGTGCTTGACCGCGGTCGGATTGTGCTGTCAGGCGCATCTGCCGACGTCGCGGCCAGCGAGACCATGAAAGAGTCGTACCTGGGCGCGAAACTCGAAAAACCGGCTGCCGCCGGAGCTGCAACGCAGGTCTCATCATGACTCAACCCCTGCTCGAAGTAAGTAACCTGCTGATGCGATTCCAAGGCATCACAGCGCTGGTCGACGTGTCGTTCTCGATGGCGCCAGGGTCGATTACGTCCTTGATCGGCCCCAACGGTGCCGGCAAAACGACGATGTTCAACTGCGTTACCGGCATGTACACGCCGACCAGTGGAAAAGTCAGCTTTGACGGGGTGGACATCACCGGCGAAGCCGCTCACCGGGTGTCTCGCCACGGCATTGCGCGCACCTTCCAGAACCTGGCTTTGTTTGCCGGGCTCACTGTCATGGACAACCTGCTGGTCGGCGCATACCGCCAAGGCTCATCCGGCCTGCTCCAGGGCGCTTTTTTGAGCCCGCGCGCCCGTGCGGAGCAACGCGCCGCCGTCGCGGCCGCCACCGAAGTGCTTGAGTTTTTGGGCCTGCTGGAGATGGCCAATGCGCTGCCAGGGGAATTGCCCTATGGTCGGCAAAAGGAAGTTGAGTTTGCCCGTGCTTTGATGCAAAAGGCCCGCCTGGTGCTGCTGGATGAACCGATGGCCGGCATGAGCACACCTGAGAAAACGGCCATGACGGCCCTCATCCAGCGGGCACGCGCGCAGTTTGGCATGAGCTTTCTGATCGTTGAACACGATATCCCGGTCATCATGGACATATCCGACAAAATCGTAGTGCTTGACTTCGGCCGGAAAATTGCCGAAGGGACACCGCAAGAAGTACAGGCCAATGAAGCGGTGATTGCAGCCTACTTGGGAACCGACAGCCAAACAGAGGAAGCTGTTCCATCCTGAACCCGTTTCCGATTTTTCTAAATCATTCGTCTCTGGAAACCGCATGACAACAATCGAGACGCGCCCCGACGCGGCAACTACCAAACCATTCAGCATCCCCGTTTACGAAGCCCTCGCACGCGACATCAAAAGTCATGGCATTGAAGCTGTCTTTGGCTTGATGAGCGACGACACCGCGCTGTTGGTCACCACGCTGGATGCTATTGGCGTGCGCTTTTACGCAGCCCGCCACGAAAACAACGCAATCGCGATGGCTGAGGGCTACTCGGCCGGCACCGGAAAATTGGGTGTGGCCATCATCGGGCGCGGCCCAGCCACGGCAAATGGCCTGCACGGCGCAGCGTATGCGCAGCGCAGCGGCTCCAAAGTCTTGCTGATCTTCGGAGCCAGTTCGCTCAACCCGCTGGCCAGCGGCGGTGGCGAGGCAGACACCAAAGACTTCAACGTGATGGGCGTGTTCGCAGCCACCGGGCTGAAAACATTTCTGGCCAGCGACGCGGGCAGTGCCCGGCTGACCTTGACTAACGCCATCGGTGCCACTCGCAATGGCGGTTGTGTTGCCTTGCTACTGCCCATGAACGTGCAGTTCGGCCAAGTGGACTATCCTGGGCCCTTGGGGGTCCCTGCACCGGCTGTGCCTTTGGCGGTGCAGCGCCATTTCGCCCGTGTCCCAGCTATTGAAGCAGCGGTGGGTCTCATGCAAAAAAGCCGCAAACCGTTGTTCGTCGTCGGGCTCGGTGCGCATCGCGCCGGGGCTGGCGAGGCCATTGAGCGACTGGCGGAAAAAGTCGGCGCGGTGCTTGCCACCACGCTCAAGGCCAAAGACATGTTTCGTGGCCACCCCTACAACCTTGGCATCGTCGGGTCGTATTCTCATGCCACGGGCCGCAGGCTGATTGACCAAGCCGACTGCATTGTGGCGTTCGGTGCAGGGTTGAACCAGCGCACGACCAGTTTTGGCACCTCATTGCCGAACCATGCGCCCTTGATTCAGGTGGACGTGAGTCACGCCAATATCGGGCGCTGGTTCCATGCTGATGTCGCACTGATTGCCGATGCCAAGCATGCCGCTGAACAGTTGTTTGAAGCGCTGGCCGAGCGCCCTGCATCCGACAAACTTCTGTACACCGAAGAGAATCGACAACGCTTGGCTGACATCGATCTCGCAGCCGAATTCCAGAGCGCCCACACCGCCCGCACGATGGACCCACGCGCATTGGCCATGGCAGTCAATCAACTGCTGCCGGCCAATCGCAATGCAGTTTATGACGCGGGGAATTTTCTGCAAATCATGCCCTACATTGATGTGCCCGGCCCAGAGTGCATCAAGAACACAGTGGACTTTGCCTCCATCGGCATGGGCTTCGGCACGGCGCTGGGGTTTGCCTGCGGCACGCCGCAGCGCACCACCGTTTTATTCATCGGTGACGGTGGTTTTTTGATGACCCTGAGTGAGCTGGAAACGGCCGCACGAGAAGGCATCCCCGTGGTGATCGTCTTGATGAACGACGGCGCGTATGGAGCCGAATTGCACTACCTCAAAATGCGCGGCATGCCGGTGTCTACAGCGGTGTTTGCCGACATCGATTTCGCGCCCATCGCCCAGGCGTTTGGTTTTGAAGCCTTCACCGTAAGAACCCTCGAAGAGTTGGCAAGGCTGGCCCCGGCGTTGAAGAATCCCCAAGGTCCGATGCTGCTGGACTGCAAAATCAATGCCTCGGTCGCCGCCGCGTTCCTGATGGAAACGGTTGAACATGAGCGGCGAAAGGGCTGAACCGTCATCGCTCAAGCCAGCAGGTAGAAAAGATGCAGTCCACACAGCGTTTTGATGTCGTCGTCATCGGCGCAGGTTTTGCCGGTCTGCACATGTTGCATCGCCTGCGCGCCATGGGCTTTTCGGCACACGTGCTGGAAGCCGCTGCCGACGTGGGTGGCGTGTGGTACTGGAACCGTTACCCCGGTGCCCGCTGCGACGTGGAGAGCCTGCAGTATTCCTACTCCTTCTCAAGTGAGCTGGAGCAACAATGGGTCTGGACCGAAAAATATGCCGGTCAGCCTGAAATCCTGCGCTACATCCAGCATGTGGCAGAGCGCTTTGACCTGCGTCGTGACATCAGCTTCAACACCCGCGTCCAGACGGCAACATTCGATGCGCTGGCGGGCCGCTGGAGCCTGAGCACCGACACCGGCTTGGGCATCACCGCCCAATTCTGCGTGCTGGCCACCGGCGCGTTGTCGATTCCCCGCCTGCCCGATCTGCCCGGCATCGCCAGCTTCACTGGCAAGGTGTACCACACAGGTGCCTGGCCGCATGAAGGAGTCGACTTCACGGGGCTGCGGGTCGGCGTGATTGGCACTGGCTCCTCGGGCATTCAGACGATACCGGCCATCGCAAAGCAGGCGCAAAAACTGGTGGTGTTCCAGCGCACTGCCAACTTCTCGATTCCAGCCTGGAATGCCCCTTTGACACCTGAAGCGCAGCAGGCCTGGAAGGGCAATTACGCCGAACACCGCAAGCGCGCCCGCGAAGTCGGCACCTTGTACGAGTTCAGCGACCACGCCGCCATGCAGGTCAGCCAGGCGCAGCGCCAGCACGAATACCAAAGGCGCTGGGACCAGGGCGGTGTCAACTTCGTGCATGCGTTCAATGACCTGATGGTCAACAAGAATTCCAACGACACCATCGCCGATTTCGTCCGCGCACAGATCACGGCCATTGTCAAAGACCCGCAAACCGCTGAGGCCCTGTGCCCCACCGATCACCCGCTGGGAACCAAACGCATCTGTGTAGACACCGGCTATTTTGAAACCTACAACCGTGCCAACGTCCAGCTCGTCAACCTGAAAAAAACTCCCATCACAGAAGTGACTTCCAACCGTGTGCGCACCAGCGACGCAAGCCATGAACTTGATGCGCTCGTGTGTGCCACCGGTTACGATGCCTTGACCGGCGCTGTGCTCAACATCGACATCCGTGGCCGTGACGGCCTGGCGCTGTCAACAAAATGGGCGAACGGGCCACGCACGTACCTCGGGTTGATGACGCAGAAGTTCCCCAACCTGTTCATCATCACTGGCGCGGGAAGTCCCTCGGTGCTGGTCAACATGGTGGTCGGCATCGAGCAGCATGTGGAGTGGATCAGCGACTGCCTGGCGTACCTGCGCGGCAACGGCCTGGCCGTGATCGAAGCCAGCAAGTCGGCCGAAGATGCCTGGGTTGAGCATGTCAACCAAGCTGCCAATAAAACCCTGTTCCCCACGGCCAACTCCTGGTTTCTCGGTGCCAATATTCCGGGCAAGCCGCGTGTCTTCATGCCTTACGTCGCGAAGATAGGCGTTTACCGCAAAGAATGCCAGCAAGTCGCAGACCGTGGCTATAAAGGGTTCGTGCTGACCCCTCCCATTTCAAACTCGAATTGATCCAAGGAAATTTCATGAAGCTCGGTTTTTTCACCATGCCCATGCACCCCATCGGCAAGGATTGGCAAACTTCATTGCGGGAGGATCGCGAAGCCTTCATTCTTGCCGATGAGCTGGGTTTTACCGAA
>JANOTO010000029.1:0-2597 GCA_031416395.1 Rhodoferax sp.
TTAACAAAAAATTATTCAATAATATCAGAGACTTACGCGTCTTTTCGAACAGTGAAAACTGCTTAACTGAACAGCATTGGGTCAGGCCTTGCAATGATGTATTTGCGCCATCTTCATCGGTGACATAGAGTTATTGGGTGACTTGATCATAGCTTTCGACCACCCACATACCGACTTTCTTAACATCAACTATCAAAAAGACGCAACTTTTTGATAGTTGACTGTAAAATAGTCGTATGAAACGATATCTAGACGATCTCATCGCCCGTGACTTGGCCAAGAAAATGGTGTTCGTCACTGGGCCGCGCCAAGTTGGCAAAACCACGCTTAGCCGCGTGCTGCTGGGCAGCGAAACAGGCCAATACCTGAACTACGACGTGGCAGACGACCGCGCTGTGATCCTTAGTGCTAAATGGAATCCACAGGCCACGCTGCTGGTGCTGGATGAAATCCACAAAATGCCGAATTGGAAACCGTGGCTCAAAGGCGTGTTTGATGGCAAACCTGCGAAGCAGCAACTGCTGGTGACGGGCAGCGCGCGGCTGGACACGTTTCGCCAAGCGGGTGAATCGCTGGCGGGCCGTTTTTTTGCATGGCGATTGCATCCCATCTCGGTACGCGAATGGTGTGCAGAGACCGGGGCCACACCTGCCGATGCGCTCACGCATCTGCTCACGCGCGGCGGGTTTCCTGAGCCGTGCCTGGCGACAAGCGACGACGAAGCGCAGCGCTGGCGCAGGCAGTATTTTGATGGTCTCATTCGCAACGACGTGCTGGAGTTTTCGCGCCTGTATGAGTTGACCGCCATGCGCCTCTTCACAGAGCTGCTGCGCCAGCGCGTGGGCTCGCCGCTGTCGTTGGCCTCCATGGCGCGCGACCTGAATGTGTCGCCCATCACCCTGAAGCGGTATCTTGAAATCTTAGAGGCGCTGTACATTGTTTTCGTAGTGCGGCCCTGGCATCACAACATCGCACGGGCCACCTTGCAGGCCCCCAAGGTTTACTTTTTTGATACGGGCCTGGTGCAAGGCGATGAGGGTGTTCAGTTCGAAAACTTGGTGGCTTGTCATCTGCTCAAACAAGTGCACTGGCAGCAGGATGCGAAGGGCAAGGAGGTCGATTTACATTACGTGCGCACAAAAGACGGGGCTGAAGTTGACTTTTGCCTGAGCCACAAAGCCCCAGAAGGCGACACCCTGACGCACTTGATCGAATGCAAGCTGGGCGACAGCAAACCGCATCCGGCTTTAAAACGGTTTGCCGAGCAATGGACGCACGCGCAGGCCGTGCAAGTGGTGCGCAACTTGCGCCACGAGCAGGATCAAGGGCGAGTGCAGATCAGGCAAGCTGCGACTTGGTTGCAAGGGCTGGATGCATGAGTCGGTTGCACGTTGAACGTGGTTGCGCAGCACGGGAAAGCGCTGTCGGCAAGCCGCTGCCCAATCAATCCGCGAGCGTCTTACGTGGCAACCACCCCTGTCAGGGTTGCTTTTGCATGCATTTGGGTGCTTTTGGATGCCTTTAGGTTGACAGGACTTAATTTAGGCCGTATTCTGTCCTAGATACGCCTTAAGGAGCCACCATGTCCCTCGCCGAGCAAATCAGACCGATTACTTACTTGAAGTCCAATGCAGCCGACATTGTCAAGGCGTTTGCAATCAACCCCGAGCCCATCATCATCACCCAAAATGGCGAGGCCAAAATGGTGGTGATGGACATTACCGAGTACGAGAAGCAACAAGAAACAATGGCGCTACTCAAACTGCTCGCTTTGGGACGACAGGAACTCAAGGCGGGTAAATTCAGTGATGCCGAAGCCTTTCTTGATGACATGGACGATTGATTGTGGCGAACAAAATCGTCATCCTTCATAGCGCCAAGGAAGAATTCAAGGACATCAAGACGTATGTCAAAAAGGAATTGGGAGACTCTGTCTGGAATACCGTGAACGCCGAGTACAAAGCTGCCATTCAACGAATCAAGGAAACCCCGCAGATTGGCAGCACCATTGATGAAATAAAAGACCTTGGCATCACAAATGTTAGGTCTACCTTGGTTCGTCAGACAAAAATTGTCTACGAGTTTGATGAGACCCAAATTCTTGTGCACATGTTCATCCACACAAAAAGAGACTTCAGAACGCATTTGTTCAAACGGCTGTTGGGCCAATAAGTCATGCCGGAAACTTGACTCGGTAGCCTATGGGCAGTAAGCGAATGCCTCCACACCGGTGCCGACCGACACCCGCCATGCTCAATTTAAATTGCGAGGAAGCAATGAACCCAAACCCAAACTTTCAGACCGCCCGCCAAACCGCCGCGCTGCTGACCCAAGGCGCGCTCGCGCCCGACGCTCTGGCACGCGAAACGCTGGAACGCATCGCCGCCGAAGACGGCGCTATCGGCGCCTTCGTCTGCACCCTCGGCGTAGACGACGCTGCAGCGCAGGCTCGTTTGCTGAGTGGCCCGCTGGGCGGCATTCCAGTGGCGGTGAAGGACATCTTCGACACGCGTGACCTGCCCACCGCCTACGGCAGCGCGATCTACCCGGCGCGGCCAGCGACAGTGGATGCTGCGGTGGTGTCAGCACTGCGCCGT
>JANOTO010000030.1:0-12260 GCA_031416395.1 Rhodoferax sp.
CTCCCGCACGTCTTTGAGATGTTCACCCAGGTTGACAGTAACCTGGAACGGTCGCAGGGCGGTTTGGGTATCGGCCTTTCTATCGTCAAGCGCCTGGTCGAGATGCACGGCGGGTCGGTTGAGGCCCGCAGCGACGGCCCCGGCAAGGGCAGCGAGTTCGTTGTGCGCCTTCCGATGGCTTTGTCGGTCGCCGGGGACGAGCCTACTGATCAGCCCGACCCCGTCTATCCCGCTCTACGCCACCGCATTCTGGTCGTGGACGACAACGTGGACGCGGCGAACTCGCTCGGTCAGCTTCTCGAGATGTTGGGCAACGAGGTCATCACTTTCTACGACGGGGAGTCCGGCATCCAGGCGGCCAGGAAGTTCCGGCCCGGCATTCTGTTGTGCGACATCGGGATGCCGAAGATGAACGGCTACGACACGGCCCGCAGCATCCGGGCCGAGGAGTGGGGCAAGAACACCGTGCTGGTGGCCCTGACCGGCTACGGCCAGATGGACGACCTGCAAAGGAGCGCGGACGCGGGGTTCGATCATCACTTGGTCAAACCGGTAGATGTCGACGCGTTGATGGCGCTGTTGGCCGGCTTGCAGCGGCAGCCCGCGTGATGGTTCGCCCCCGACTGCATGGGTTGTGTACCTCAACCTGTCGAAGGCGACTCGGCACGGCCGCACAAGCCTGCCCAATGTTGTTGCTCCTGGATTACAGGTGAAATGCGGCTTTTGAGTTGCATGAACGAGCCGAGTTAAGTTCGATCAACGCAATGTTTCATTGAGCACTTGCACAGGCGAGGTGCTCGACCAATTAAAAACTTCGTCCCATTCGTCTTGCCGGGACGACAGACCTGATGTTTCAGTCCATGCTGCTCCGGCTCGCGAGCGGCAGCTTCCGGTAAGCCAAGATAGCTGCTGGTCCGGCCGCTTTGTCTGTCTTGCTTATGGCGCAAGGCGTCGGCCTTGAGCGCATGCTCAGCTCAGCCATGACGAGAGCTAGGGCTGTAATCTATTCTGAAACTGGTTGAAAACCGCCAATTTTCGATCTAAATTAACCTCAACGTTAATTTTCTCTAAATAACAACTTGAGGTTTTGGCCAGGCTCACTTCGCACCGTACCCCATCGTCTGCGGCAGCCACAGCACGATCTGGGGGAACAGCGTTAGCGCCAAAAGCAGCAGCAACAGCATCACAAGAAACGGCCAGCCTTCCTTCATCATCTCGCCAATCGGAATGCCGGTGAGCGCTTTGGTGACGAACAGCAGCATGCCAAACGGTGGGTGGATCAGACCGATCATCATGTTCAGCACCACCAGCACGCCGAAGTGAACGAGATCCACGCCCAACAGCTTGGCGGCGGGCAGCAGCATCGGCACGAAGACCAGCAGCAGCACGGAGACATCCAGAAAGCAACCGAGCACCAGAAACATCACGTTGACCATCAGCAAAAATTGCGTTTTGGACAAGTGCAGGCCATCCACCCATTGCGCCATGGCCTGCGGAACGCCCTCTGCCGTGAAGGCGTAGTTCAGGATGAACGAGCCCGCGAGGATGAGTGTGATCACTGCGCTGGCGCGGGTTGATTCCATCACCACGCCCCAAAAGCTGCGCCACGTTAACGCGCGGAAAAACACCGTTGCGAGAATCAGCGCATGGAGCGCGGCCACAGCAGCGGCTTCAGTAGGCGTGAACGCACCCGAGTAAATGCCGCCCAGCAGCACGATCGGCATCGACAGCGGCAGCGCACCCCGGAAAACGATGGTGGGCCACTCGCGCAGGGGCACGGGTTCCTCGCGCGGCATGTTGCGTTTGACGGCGATGAAGTGCACCACCACCATCATCAAAATCGCCATCATGAAACCGGGCACCACGCCGCCCAAAAACAGCGCACCGACGGACGCGCCCGACACCAGCGCGTAAATCACCATCGGGATGCTGGGCGGAATGATCGGCCCCAGCGTGGCGCTGGCCACCACAACAGCCGCCGCAAAACCGCGCGTGTACTCGGGCTTTTTGAGCATCTGCTTGATGGTGACCAGGCCTGGCCCCGCCGCATCTGCAATCGCACTGCCACTCATCCCTGAGAAAATCACGCTGACCAGAATGTCCACCTGCGCGAGGCCACCGCGCATGCGCCCAACGAGGATGCGGCAAAAATCGAAAATGCGCTCACTCACCGTGCCCGCGTTCATGATGTTGGCCGCGAACACGAAGAGTGGCACCGCCAGCAGCACGTAGCTGTTGTACAAGCCGTTGCCCACCTGCTCAGCCACCAGCCCCAAGTCTTGCCGCTTGACCAGAAGATAAGCAAAGCCAGAGGCCAGCATCGAGAAGCCAATTGGCATGCGCAGCAACATGCCCGCAACTAAAACCCCCGCCAGCGTCCATAGGCCCATACTCATAAATTCAGCTCGGCTTCCAGACCTCTGCCCTGCAACGCGCGCCAGATGTTCAACGCGCTGCGCACCACCAATGCCGTCAACAGCAACACAAAAGGCATGAAGACCCACATGAACGAGATGCCCAACACGGGCGAGCCCTCGCGCGACATGAATCTCACATAGTCCCAAGTCGCGGGCAGGCCTATCAGCGCCAGGCCGCCAATCAGCAGATTGCCCACGATCTTCATTACTTGTCGGGTGCGCTGACTCACGGTGTTCCACACCAAGTCAAACACCACGTGCTCACGCTCAGGCACGATGAAGGCGGCGGCCCATAGAATCACCCACACATACAAGATCACCGCTGCTTCATCTGTCCACGGCAGCGGTCTGTTAAATCCGAAGCGCGCGGTGATCTGGACGATGAAGACGATGAACAGCGTGAGGAACAGGCCGCCGCCAATGACATTCGCGGTGGTTTTGAGCCAACGGAACACAGAATTTCGCGTGTCGTTTTAGCGGGTCGCGTTAACGTGTCGAGTTAATCCGCTCCAGAATCCCCTTGGGCCAAACTTTGGCGTACTCAGAATTCAAGTACGTGGCCTGTACCGATTTGCGAAACGCATCCACATCGGGTGTCGTTACGGTCAAGCCCTGCGCCTTGAAGTAATCCACCATCTGCTTTTCATCGGTAATGCGGTTCTCGTTGTTGTACTTCGCGGCAGACTGCGCGGCGGTTTTGAGCTTGGCTTTTTGATCAGCGCTCAAGCTGTTCCACATCTTGTTGGAGACGCTGATGAAAATTCCATCGACCAAATGGCTGGTGAGCGTGAGTTGCTTGGTGACCTCGTAAAACTTGGCGCTGCGCACCGTGGGCAGTGGGTTATCTTGCCCGTCAATGGTGCCGGTCTTCAGGCCCAGGTAGACCTCGCCAAACGCCAGTGGCGTGGGTGTGGCCCCCAAGGCTTCGCCCAAAAACAGCCACTCCTTGCTGCCCGGCATCCTCAGCTTCACACCCTTCAAATCAGCCGGCGTCTTGACATTGCGCACATCGCGCAAATTGAGCTGGCGCGTGCCCAGGTAGATCGGCGAGAGGATGGTGATATCCATCTTTTCGCTCACCAGTTTGAACAACTCCTCGCCAATCGGCCCGTTGAACACCTTCATCAAATGGTCAGGGTCGCGAATCACGTAGCCCGCCGTGAACACCGAAAACTCAGGCACCAGCTTGGCAATGTCAAATGCCGAGATGGACGACATCTCCAGATTGCCGCGCGCCATTGCCGCAGGCTCGGTGCCCTGCTTGAAGAGCGAGGCGTTAAGGTTGATCTGTGTATCAAACTGGCCCGTAGCGGTTTTGTCCAGCTCGTCTTTGAGCACAGTCCACATTTTGGCATGCCAGTCGTCGGGCACGGCGGGCGTCGAGATACGCAGCACCTGTTTGGTTTGCGCCAGAGCGGGAAAAGCGGGCAGGGTGGCGCTGATCAGCGCTGCGCTGATGCCGAGCACGGTGCGGCGGTTGAAGTGTTGGGTCATGTTGTCATCCTCTGTTTTTGACAGGTTGCTGTGGCATTTGATTATCACAGCGGATTGCATCTAAAAATAAACCTACAGGTTAATAAAATGCCCTGGGAATCAGGAAGCATCTAATTTTTAATATTTTGAGCATCTAGCTCTCGGATAATATGGCTTTATAGCTATGTATAGTATAGCAAACATTGTTGAATGCAGTGTTATGGTCAAGGCAACGCACCAATCCCACACCCTTCCCCTCCCGCAAAAAAGGCCATCCCTTGAATTCTCAGTCCCGCTCCTTCAACGCCGCCCACGCATTCCTGCAACAACAAGTCGATGCGCAACTGCTGTCGGGCGTGTCGATGGTCGTCCTGAAAGACGGCGTACCGGTCGACCGCTTTTGTACTGGCTTGGCGAATCTGCAAACCGGCGAAGCACTGCGCCCCGACCACATTCACCGAGCATTTTCCAACACCAAATTGATGACATCCGTGCTGGTGCTGATGCTGGCAGACCAGGGGCACTTTGCGCTGGATGACCCGATCAAAAACTGGATTCCTGCTCTGGGCAAGCTGGGGGTGCTCAAGCCGGGGGCCGCAACGCTGGACGACACCGAAGCGCTGCGAACCGACATCACCGTGCGCCGCCTGCTGAGCCACCAGGCGGGCTTCAGCCACGGCGTATTTGACCCTGGCACGCTGATCTACAACGCCTACCACGCGGCAGGCGTGCGGCGCCCCGACACCACGCTGGAAGAGCTGATGGATCAATTGGCCAGTCTGCCGCTGATCTACCAGCCCGGCGCGGGTTGGGAATATTCCATGGCCACAGACGTGCTGGCGCGGCTGGTGGAAATCGTTACCGGTCAAACCTTCGGCACCGCGTTACAGACCCGTCTGCTGGACCCGCTGGGCATGGTCGATACCGGCCACATGCTGCGGCCCGACCAGGTCACGCGTCTGTGCCCGTTGTATGTGGGCGACCTGGCAAACCCCGATAAGCCTGGGTTGACGCTGCTGGACAACGTGCCGTGGCCGGATGCATTTTTGAAACCCGTGGCGCGTGAGGCGGGCACCAGTGGGCTGATCACCACCGAGGCTGACATGGTGAAGCTGATGGGACAGTTGTTGCCCCAGCCTGGCGGCTTGCTCAAACCCGCCACGTTGACTGAAATGATGCGCGACCAGCTGCCACCAGAACGCTGTGTGCAGTTTTTTCTGAGCGGCCCGATGCCCAGCTTAGGATTTGGGCTCGGTGGTGCCATCACCCGTAGCCCCTCCGCGTTGCAACCGAACTCGCCTGCGGGTGAGTTTCAATGGGGCGGTCTGGCCGGTACGCACTGGTCAATATCGCCCGCCACCGGCGTGGCCATTGTGTTGATGACGCAACGTCACATGGGCTTCTGGCACCCGTTTTGGTTCAAGTTCAAGCGCGAGATTTATGCGGCGTTTGACTGAATGCGGGGTTGCTGTTTTTGTCCCCCTGCAAATCCAGCTTCCCAAACAGATCATTAAAAATCGCATCCCGCTGCACCCCATATGCCTCGCGCATCAGGTGCCGCGTGGGATCAGGTTGCCAGCGCCGCTCTGAATCCAGGCGCGGCGTGCGCACCAAGTCGCTGGGCACCCACTCGGGGTTGAGCATCCAGGCGATGTTGATGATGTCCCAGATCACCCAACTGTGCGGCTTGCTGCCGTCGGTGCCCAGTAAGGGCCACAGCGGGTTGTGGGTGAACAGGTGATGCAGGTAATTGCCGATGGGGCCACAGCCGTGCACGTAGCGCTCCACCTCAGGCAGTGACAGCCGAAGTTGCGCGCCCACGTGGTAGCCGGGCAGGTAGACGTGCGGCACACCGCTGTCCAGAAGCCACTGGCTGGCGGGCAAGTCTTGCTCCAGGTTGAACGAATTGTTGGCGTGCGGCGCGTACGACGGGAAGCCGCTCGTCCACACCACCACGATGTGGTCAACAATGTCGGGGGCCAGCAGCAGCGCGCTGGCAATGTTGGTAACGCAGCCCAGCGCCAGTACGTACAGCGGTTGGTCTGGCGGGCTGCTGCGCGCGGTGGCAATCAGGTGGTCTACCGCGTCGCTCTGCAGCGGCTTCGTGCGTGATGGCAAGTAGCCCGCGCTGCCGCGCCAGACGCGCCCGGCTGAGGGCAGCCCCACCTTGTCGTAGACGCTGATGATTTCGTCAAAGCTGCGCTGCATGCCCACGGCGGGCGGGTTGAACGGTGGCGCGTCAGCCGGTGCCAGAGGCAAAGCCGCGCGCCGGTGGGCGAATGAGAACGGCGCAGCATAAACGGCCAGCACGTCAAGTTGCAGAGGGGACAACAGCGCCCACGCCAGCGCGAACTGGTCGTCAATCTCGTTGGCGGCGTCGGCGTCGATGACCACGCGCGGGCGGCAGCCGTGGCCTTGCGGTGGTGCGAGGCGGGTGCGGTACCAGTCGTCATCGTGTTTAGGGAAATTCATCATGTTTGGATTGTCATTCGTCTCGCCGTGGTGCGGCATTCAAATGCGTTGATTCAAGCCGTTGCAGTCGCTGCCAGTCAGCGGGTTCGTCCACGTCCCACAGCGTGGGAAGCTCACACCAAGACACGCCCGCGCGGCGAAGCTGAACACGGGTTTGCGCCATGACTTGCGGCGTGCTCCAAGCAATGCCATCAAAAATAAGAGGCAACAGCACCCGCATGCCGATCAGCACATAGCCGCCGTCTTCTGCGGGGATCAGCACCACGTCATGCTGCTTGAGCGCCCGCGCGGCCTGTTGCAGATGGCCGGGTGCGAGCATTGGGCAATCGGTGCCGACCAGCAGCAACGGCAGGTTCCTTTGATGGGAAGGTTGATGGGCAAAGTGCTGCTGGAACGCATGCAACATACGCGTACCAATGTCGCCCGGCGGTTGGTTGATGCAGGCAATGCCGGTGACGCGGCGCACCGCGCGGAAGAAGCGGTGCGCGACATCGGGTGCGCACCACAGCGTGCAGGGGCCTAGCGCGGCCTGGCTGGCAACTTGCAAGGTGTTGACGGTAAAGCGCCGCTGCGCGCGCGCGGCACCCGCAGCGCCCAGCAACGGGATGAGGCGTGTTTTGGCCAGGCCTGCGACGGGAGCCTTGGCGAGGATGGTGACAGCGGCAGTCACAAGCTCAGGCCTTGGCGCATAGCCATAACGCAGCGCCAAGGCGTGCGGGCTTGCACCCCAAAAATACGCCAGGCGCAGCCGCCACATCAGCACAATGGTGCGCCACACGCCGTGTTGCTGCCAGCGGCGGGCCGAGGTAAGCACGGGAATCTTGACGCACGCGGGCGGTCCTAATTTTTTCAGACGCTTGGAGAGCTCAATGTCTTCCATCAACGGCAAGTCGGCAAAGCCGCTGAGCAGCTCGAACACATCACGCCGTACAAACATCGCCTGGTCGCCAGTGGCGATGC
Source organism: Rhodoferax sp. (assembly GCA_031416395.1). Taxonomy (GTDB): domain Bacteria; phylum Pseudomonadota; class Gammaproteobacteria; order Burkholderiales; family Burkholderiaceae_C; genus JANYCG01. The sequence goes on from JANOTO010000030.1 coordinate 7,323, forward strand.
CCGTCAGGCCAGAGCGCAGGTTCATCAAGCGTTCGACCATGCGCAGCATCGGGTGCAGGCCGTCAATACGCACGTCGAAGCGGCCCCATCGGTGCCCTGAGTTCATGGCTTGGGCAATCAGCGTATCAGCATGGTCGGGCAACCGCGAGTCGGCATGCAAAAACAGCAGCACATCGGCTTTGCAGGCCCTGGCACCCGCATTCATCTGCGCAGCCCGGCCACGTGGTGCCAGTATCACTTGGTCGGCCAACGCGCGGGCCAGTGCCCACGTGCTGTCGGTGCTGCCACCGTCCACAACCACCAGCTCGGCACCGCGTTGGCGCATGGTTTGCAGAGCGCGCAAAGCCGGCTGCAATGTGTCGCACTCATTGAGTACCGGCATGACGATGCGCAATTTCAAAATCACCCCAACGCCTGCTCCAGCGCATCAAACTCCTGCAGAACCCGCCCCACCACTGCGGGCGACAGGTAATGGTCTACCCGACCCCGCACGTGGGCAACCAGCGCGCTGCCGCTGTGTTCGGTGGACCAGTCTTCACCATCGGTTGATACGTGGGCCGCATGCCCCGACAACGCGCGCCATTTGGCACACCACGTGATCGACCACAGCCACATCGCGCGACGCAGCGGCACATGCCAAGCCAGCGCAGCGTCTGCCGCAGGAGCACCTACTGCATGGGACCAAGTCGTGTAAGCGGCAACAACATCCGCCACCTCCAACACGGCGTGGGAATCAAGGTCCCACGTGGTTGAGGTGTAGAGCGTGGCATGCGCCAGGTCCAGGCTGGGATAGCTATAGCGGCATTTTTCGAGATCGACCAGTACGGCCTCAGCGGGCGTTTCAGCGGGCGATCCCCATGGGACATCGCCTCGATGGCCGATTTGGCCATCCGCTTTGGCGCGAATAATGAAATTGCCCGGATGCCCGTCAAACGCGATCAGGTGGCGCTGCGGTCGTTCGCCTTGCGCGCAGGCAGTGCGCAGTCGCGCCAGCTCCGTGTGAATAACAGATTCAACCTGGCTGCCGACCGCAGCCGCCGGCAGATGCCGAGCTTGTTCAGACACTTCATCCAGCATCGCCTGCAGCGGGTCGAGCGCGTTGATCAGCGGATGCCGATCTGCCACTGCAGGCAGCGGCAGCGCATGAATCGATGCAAGCGCCCGCACGATCAACGCCAGATCGCCCGGCAGTGCGGCGTTGCGGCCAATGATTTCTTCCACGAGCAGCGCGCCGCGCGGCAATTGCGCGCTGGGCGGCAGCACACCACGCAGATGCGGCGCATGGCCCGCAGGACTGGCGCGCTCAAAGCAAGCGCGCTGGTAGGTTAGGTTGTCCTGTGCACCAAGCTGCAACTGGCTCTGCTTCGGAATACGGGCCAACACGCCGGTACCGCACAGGCGCACATGGTCATGCGCCAGGCCCTTGTCTTTGAGGCGCACAAGCGGCACACCGGCCCACGGGCTGCCCTGCGCGGCCAGCGCGGCATGCAAGGAGATCAGTAACGGTTCGGCTGCGGTCAAAAAGAACGCTGGCGTTCAAACCGCCGAAAAATCGGGCTTGCGTTTGCCCATGAAGGCTGTAAAAGCCTCCCGCGCAGCAGGTTCGCTCAGCATGCGGCCAAAGCTGGCGCTCTCATCGGAAATGCGCTGTGCGATTTGACTGGCCTGTCCCATTTTCATCAGGCGTTTGGTTTCGATCAACGAGCTGATCGGTTTGAGTGCCAGTTTGCGTGCCTGCGCTTGCGCGATGCCGTTGGCCTCGGTCGGTGGCACGATGCGGTTGACCAGGCCGACTTCCAGCGCCGCCTCGGCCATGAAGGGCTCGCCCAACAACAAGGCTTCTGCCGCGCGGTGGTAGCCCATCATTTGCGGAACCAACAGGCTGGATGCGGCCTCGGGGCACAGGCCCAGGTTGACGAAGGGCATTGAGAACGCTGCGTTGTCTCCGGCATAAACCAAATCGCAATGGAACAGCATGGTGGTGCCGATGCCAACCGCCGGGCCACACACCGCCGCAACGATGGGTTTGGCAAAGCTGCTGATACCGTACAAAAAGCGCATCACGGGGGTATCTTGCGATCCGCCCGCAGCTCGCGGCGGGCCGTTCAAAAAATCACCGATGTCGTTACCCGCGCTGAAGACGCTGACGTGGCCTTGAAACACGACGCAGCGAATGCCGGCATCAGCGCCCGCTTGCGCCAGCGCATCGGCCATCGCGCTGTACATGGCTTGGGTGATGGAGTTTTTCTTCTCGGGGCGGTTCAGGGTGATGGTCATCACACCGGCTTCGGTGTGGGTGAGGATATCGGTCATAGTTCTGTGCTCGCAGGCTTTTGGTGGTTAGTTTTTCAGGGTGTCACGCACGAAGTCCAGGCGATCTTGGCCCCAGAACATCTCGTCGCCGACAAAGAAGGTGGGTGCGCCAAAGATGCCACGGTCAACTGCTGTCTGCGTTTGCGCTTTCAGCAGGTCTTTGACTTCCTGCAGGCTACTCAGGGCCAGCATGGCCGCGCCATCAAACTCGGCCTCATGAAGAACTGCGCCGACCACGGCCAGATCATTCATATTTTTGGAATCCACCCAAATCGCTTTGAAGATGGTGGCGCAATACAAGTCGAATCGCGCATCGTTGTTCAACTGCAAGCCAGTGGCGGCGCGCATCAAGGTGATGGTGTTGATGGGGAAATGCGGGTTGCGATTCAGTGGCACGCCGTAGAGCTTGGCGTAACGCGCAAAGTCCTTGAAGGTGTACTTGCCTTTGGCCGGAACCGAGATAGGCGATTGGTTCCCCGTGGCCTGAAACACGCCGCCGAGCAGCATTGGCTTCATCACCACAGTCGCACCCGTGTCCGCTGCGAGTTTGGGCAATTGCGTGTACGCCAGGTAAGCGGCGGGGCTGCCGAAATCGAAATAGAAATCTACAGTTTTTGTCATGTCGTCCTCGACGTTTTAGTGTTAGAACTTTTCCAAATAGGGTCGCAGATCCAGCTCATGCGTCCATGCATCGCGCGGCTGATTGTGCAGCATCAGGTAGGCCTCAGCGATGTGGTCGGGGTTCAAAATGCCGTCCTGGCTCTTCAACGCATAGCGCTCGGGGAAATTGTCGCGGATGAACGCGGTGTCAATCGCGCCATCAATGATGCTGTGCGCCACATGGATGCCACGCGGCCCGAGTTCACGCGCCATGCTTTGCGCGAGCGCCCGCAATGCGTGCTTGGCACCGGCAAACGCGGCGAAGTTGGCGGAGCCGCGCAGTGAGGCTGTCGCACCCGTGAAGATGATCGTCTGCTTGCGCTCAGCGGACGCGCGGGTCACCATGCGCTTGGCGACTTCGCGGCCATTCAAGAAGCCGCCAAAACACGCCATCTCCCAAATTTTAAAATACTTGCGCGCCGTTTCGTCCAGAATGCTGCTGGGTGCGTTCGCACCAATGTTGAACACCAGCACTTCAATCGGGCCCAGGGTCGTCTCAATCTGCTCGACCAGCGCCACCACTTCTTCTTCCTTGCGTGCGTCGGATGCAAACCCCTGCGCGACGCCGCCATCTGCCTTGATTTGCGCCAACAGGGGTTGCAGCTTGTCCAGACTGCGCCGCGTCACGCAGGCGGTGTAGCCCGCTTTGGCAAAACACCGGGCTATTGCCCCGCCTGTGGCATCTCCGGCACCGATGACGAGAGCGACTTTGTTCATGGTTGACTCTTCCTTCTTGATATCGGCGATGAGTCTACTTGGTTCCGCTGGTGCGCGTGCTGGCACCTACTCTTTGAAATACACCGTTTGATGTGTGGTGACCAGCATGTCGCCTGCGCTGCTCCACAATTGCGCCGTCTGGTCAAAAAACCCATTTTGAAAGTGCTGTCCACGCGCTTGCCCCAAGATGAAGTCACTGCCGACGCGGGTGAGCTGATCGGCCCCGGCGTGAAAGTAAATCGTCATCGACACGGTGCCCACCGGCACAAAACGGGCGCGGCGTAAAAACAGGCGCGGATAAAAGGCATCAGACACTGCCGCAAGCGACGCAAAATCCAGCGGTCGACCGAGCGCATCGCGCAGCCAGACTTGCGTGAGGCTTTGACCCGCGTCGGCATCGTCCAAAGGCTCCGGGAAGCCGCCGGTGATAAAGCGAACGTCATAGCGCTTGAGCCATTGCATCGGCGCAAAACGAGTTTTTACCGGCACCTGGTCGGGTGCTGGCACTTGGGGCATGCCAACTTCGGTAATGCCAAAGGTAGTGCGCCGCATCGCAGTGACTGCCGTGGCGGTGAGTACGGTTTGGTCGCCTCGTGGATCAACCTGCGTCATCTCAATCACCCAATGCTGGGTCGAGCGATTGGTGCGGGCGGCGCGCGCTGCAATGGTGAACGGGCCATCGGCCACAGCGGCGCAATAGTTGATCGTCAAACTCACCGGGTCGCCCAGGCGCTGCGGATGCAGCAGCACCGCATTGAGCATCTGCGCGGCAGAAATTCCCCCAAACGGCCCAACGAAATTGCCGTAGTGCTCGCTGGTGTGGCCTAGAAATCGCCCGTCAGCCTGCGGTTGCAGCGCAACGGCTTCGTCAAACGGGTGCGTAGACATTGGCTTTGCTCGAAAAAATTAGACCCGCTCAAAAATCCCTGCAGCGCCTTGCCCCATGCCGACGCACATCGTCACCATGCCGTACTTCAAATTCTTGCGTTGCAAGGCATGCACCACGGTTGCCGAGCGAATCGCACCCGTCGCACCCAGCGGATGGCCCAGCGCAATCGCGCCGCCCATGGGGTTGACCTTGCTCACATCCAGCCCCAGCGTGTTGATGACGGCCAATGACTGCGCGGCAAACGCCTCGTTCAACTCAAACCAGTCAATGTCTTGCAGCTTCAGGTTTGCGTTGCGCAAGGCAGCGGGAATCGCCTCAATCGGGCCGATGCCCATGATGTGCGGCGGCACGCCCCGGCT
>JANOTO010000031.1:0-5457 GCA_031416395.1 Rhodoferax sp.
TTTCGTCGAACTGCGCGATGCAGGCGACCCGGTGGAGATCGCCGCGCGCTACAACGAGCAGGGCGCGGACGAGCTGACGTTTCTGGACATCACCGCCACCAGCGACAACCGGGGGCTGATCCTGCACATGATTGAGGCGGTCGCGTCCCAAGTGTTCATTCCGCTGACGGTGGGCGGCGGCGTGCGCACGGTGGACGATGTGCGTCGGCTGCTGAATTCTGGCGCGGACAAAACCAGCTTCAACTCAGCGGCGATTGCCAATCCTCAGGTGATTGAGGATGCATCGGCTAAATACGGCGCGCAGTGCATCGTGGTCGCGATTGATGCAAAAAGACGATCTGCCGAAGACGCAAATCGCCTAGGCCCTGGTTGGGATGTTTATAGCCACGGGGGCCGTAAAAACACCGGTTTGGATGCTGTGATGTGGGCCGTCGAGATGACCCAGCGCGGCGCTGGAGAGATTCTGCTAACCAGCATGGATCGAGACGGCACTAAGTCAGGCTTTGATCTGGAGTTAACCCGCGCAGTGAGTGATGCGGTCAGCGTGCCCGTCATCGCGTCAGGCGGTGTGGGCACACTGGATGATTTGGTCAACGGCATCAAGATCGGTGGGGCCGATGCGGTGCTGGCCGCGAGCATTTTTCATTACGGCGAGTTCACCGTCGGCCAAGCCAAAGCGCGCATGGCAGCCTGTGGGATACCGGTGCGTCTCTAATACCTGACAATCAACACATGAGCTGGTTAAATGACGTGAAGTGGGACGACAAGGGCTTGATCCCCGTGATCGCCCAAGAGGTGGGCAGCAACGACGTGTTGATGTTTGCCTGGATGAACCGCGAGGCACTCTTGGCCACCGCCCAGACGGGCAGGGCAGTCTACTTCAGCCGCTCGCGCAACAAGCTGTGGCCCAAAGGTGAAGAGTCAGGCCATGTGCAAACGGTGCATGAGATTCGCATGGACTGCGACAACGACGTTCTGCTGCTCAAGGTGACTCAACTCGGCCACGATCCGTCCATTGCTTGCCACACCGGGCGACACAGCTGTTTTTTCAGCCTGCTCAAAGACGGTCAATGGCAAATTACCGCGCCGGTCTTGAAAGACCCACAATCCATCTACAAATAGCGTGAAGCAAACAATGCAAACCGCACCGCCTCAAACTCCCGCGCAAGATACCTTGGCTCAATTGGCCGATGTGATTGAGTCGCGCCGGCCCGCGCGCGGCGGCAATGCAGACTCCAGCTATGTCGCCCGCCTGCTGGCCAAAGGATCAGATTCGTTCTTGAAAAAAATTGGCGAAGAAGCGACCGAGGTTGTGATGGCTGCCAAAGACGCCGACCACGGTGGTGATAAATCCAAAGTGGTCAACGAAGTGGCCGACCTGTGGTTTCACTGCATGATTGCGCTGGCACACTATGGTTTGCGGCCTGCGGATGTGATTGCCGAGCTGGCGCGCCGTGCGGGCACCAGCGGCATCGAGGAGAAAGCCTTGCGCAAAGCCATTGGCCGCGAGGGACGTGAAGCGCAGGAGTAGATTGAGTATTTAACGCCGTGGGATTAATGTTTTTGGAGATTGACTATGAATGACATCGTTGACGTGCAGACTGTAGATTCCGAGAAGGCGCAAAACCTGAAAACCGTGGGTTGGATTAGCTACGTGCTGCACCTGATCGTGGCGGTGGGCGCCTTGATTCCGGGTGCGCAGGCGGGCCTGGTTTTGTTGATCATCGCGTTGGTGGTTGACCTGGTGAAAAAAGATGAAGCCGCAGCTACCTGGCAGGCCAGCCACTTCTCGTGGCGCATCCGCTCGGTGATCTGGGCCGGCATCTTGTACGTGATAACGCTCCCGCTGTTTTTGCTGCTGTACCTGCCCGGTGCGATTGCGTGGTTGGTGATTTCAATCTGGTTCCTGTACCGCATCGTGCGGGGTATGGTGGCGATGAACAACAACCGGCCCGTTGGCCAATGAACAAGCCGACACAAGTTTCATGAGCCACGACCCCAACTGCCTCTTCTGCAAAATCGCAACGGGCAAAATCCCGTCAAAAAAAGTTTTTGAGAACGACGAGATTTTGGCCTTTCACGACATTCACCCGTGGGCACCGGTGCACTTTTTGATGATCCCAAAACTGCACGTCCCCTCGATGGCGCAGGTGACGGACGACCACGCGGGCCTGTTGGGCCGTATGCTGGTGCTGGCCTCCAAGCTGGCGGCGCAAGAGGGCTGTAATCCCTACCCGGCGGGTGGGTTTCGCATTGTTACCAACACCGGGGCTGAGGGCGGGCAGGAGGTGCATCATCTCCACATCCATGTCATGGGCGGCGCACGGCCTTGGCTACGGGGCTAAAATCGGTTTAACACTCTAGGAGAACGTCATGGGATTTTCGACAACACATCTGATCATTTTTTTGGTCATCATCGTGGTGATCTTTGGCACCAAGAAGCTGCGCAACATTGGCGGAGATTTGGGCGGTGCCGTCAAGGGCTTTAAAGACGGCATGAAAGACGGCACCGACAAAGCTGCCGAGGCCGGTGCCGCCGCAACGACTGCCGCCACGCAGCAAGTGGGCGCGCCCGCGACAGCGGCCAAAGAAACCATCGACGTCGAAGCCAAGACTAAAGCGTGATCGACATTGGGGTCACCAAGCTCGCCATCATCGGCGGGATCGCTCTCGTGGTCATCGGCCCCGAGAAGCTGCCCGGCTTGGCCAAAACTATCGGCACATTGCTGGGGCGTGCGCGCCGCTATGTGGCGGACGTTAAAGCCGAAGTCAACCGCTCGATGGAACTTGATGAACTCAAGAAAATGAAAGACACGGTGGAGAATGCCGCACGCGATGTCGAGCAATCGATCCAGAGTGGTGCTAGCGATTTTGAGAGCAGTTGGAAAGAGGCGACCGAGATGGCAGCTTCCACCTCCACCCTGGCACCGCCGCCGCCGAGTTTCCCCCAGTACCGGCATCCTAAAAAGAAGTGGCGCGTTAAACAGGGTGCCACGCCGAGTTGGTACAAAGCCCGCACGGGCACACGAACCAAAGCCTTGTCGGGAGCAGCGCGAGTCGCCAGGTTTCGACCGAAACTCCTAAGCTGATGACCGATTTCAACACTGACAAAGACGGCAAAACCACCAAAGAAGACGAACTGGCAGGCACCGAGCAGCCGTTTGTTCAACACTTGGTCGAGCTGCGCGACCGCCTGCTGAAGGCGCTTTACGGCGTGGGTGCGCTGTTGGTGGTGCTGCTGTTTTTCCCTGGCCCGTCGCAGATGTACGACTTGCTGGCCATGCCGCTGGTCAAAGCGCTACCCGAAGGCTCGCGCATGATCGCGGTGGGCGTGGTGTCGCCGTTTTTGGTGCCGATCAAAGTTACCGTGCTGGCCGCAGTGGGCTTGGCATTGCCGTGGATTCTTTACCAGGTATGGGCGTTTGTTGCGCCAGGCCTCTATCGGCACGAGAAAAAACTGGTGCTGCCGCTGGTGGCTGCCAGCACGATCTTGTTTTACACCGGTGCGGCGTTTTGCTACTTTTTTGTGTTTGGCCAAGCGTTTCCGGCGATTCAGAAAATGGCACCCACGTCGGTCGCAGTCAGCCCCGACATCGAAGCCTACCTGGACTTCGTTATCACCATGTTTATCGCCTTTGGCGTGGCGTTTGAGGTGCCGATTGCAGTGGTGATCCTCGCGCGCATGAAGGTCGTCACCATTGCGCAGCTCAAGGCGTTTCGCACCTATTTTGTGGTGGGCGCTGCGGCTGTGGCAGGCATCGTCACGCCACCGGATCCGGTGTCGATGATCGCGCTCTTGGTGCCAATGTACCTGCTGTACGAGATCGGTATCTGGTGCGCGCAGATTTTCATCAAACACACCAAAGCACCCGATGACGTAGCGGCTGACGCGGCATCAGACTCCGCAAAACCGTAAAAAATTAACCTGTGGGTTAATTTTCTTCAGCAAAACTCGGTTTTTGCACAAATTAAGAGTATTTTGAGGCGCTAGCTCTCGAATAACGTGCATGATTTGCTATATTTAGTATAGCATTTTGATCGTTTGCGTTCGAGCTACTGTCGGGCTTGTCGGCGGGTTTTAGGCCGTACATCCGGCGTGACGTCCACTTCCACCTTGTCATTGCGCCGGATCAGGCTGAATTTCGAGGCTGTACCCGGCTTGAGCGCCGCCACCTTGCTCAGCAGTTCAGGCACGGTGGCCACTGACTGCCCGCTCACGCTGGTTATGATGTCGCCCGGTCGAATGCCGGATACCGCTGCTGGGCCGTTTTGCAACACGCCGGTGATGATCACGCCCCGCACCGCCAGCGTGCCGCCACTGGTCGGTACTTTCAGCCCAAACGTCTCGGCCAGTTCGGCTGAAAGCTCATTGGGCTCCACGCCAATCCAGCCACGCGTGACTTGGCCGTCTTTCACAATGCCCTCGAGCACCATCTTGGCGGTGGACACGGGGATCGCAAAGCCGATGCCCATATTGCCGCCGGAACGCGAGTAGATCGCCGTGTTGATGCCGGCCAGGTTGCCGTACACGTCGACCAATGCGCCGCCCGAATTGCCAGGGTTGATGGCGGCATCGGTTTGAATGAAGTTCTCAAACGTGTTGATGCCCAGTTGGTTGCGTCCAGTCGCGCTCACGATGCCTGCCGTCACGGTTTGCCCCACACCAAACGGGTTGCCAATGGCCAGTACCTGGTCGCCCACTTGCAGCGTGTCTGAGCTGCCGATCACGATCACCGGCAGGCGATCCAGGTCGATCTTCAGCACGGCCAGGTCGGTGTCGGGGTCAGTACCGATGATTTTGGCGATGCCGTGGCGGCCATCGTTCAACACGACATCAATTTCATCCGCACCTTCCACGACGTGATTGTTGGTCAAGATATAGCCGCTGGCGCTGACGATCACGCCGCTGCCCAGGCCCGTTTGCGGCGCGTTTTCACGTTCGCCAAAAAAAAACTTGAACCAGGGGTCGTTGGAGCGCGGGTCGCTGGCGGCGGCCTTGCTGGTGTTGATGCTCACCACGGCGGGCGAGGCCTTTTGGGCCGGCAGCCGAAAACTGTTGGCAGGTATCGCCCCAGCCGCCGCAGCCGGCGCTTCGACCAAGGCCAACGAGGGCAGTTTGCTGCCCGCGTTCAGCCAGTCGGGCTTCATGGTCATCACCACAAAATAGGCGGCCAACAGCACCGTGGCGGTTTGCGAAAACAGGAGCCAGATACGTTTCATGGCGCAAATTGTAGAGCGATGCGCCAGAAGTCTGGTGCGAAAATGCTGTATGACCTCTCGCGACGATCTTCTTCAAGCCTTCAACGCCCTGCTACAACCCGAGCGCTTCAAAGACTACGGCCCCAACGGCTTGCAGGTCGAAGGTAAACCAAACGTCAGAAAAATCGTCTCTGGCGTGACCGCCAGTCGGGCCTTGATTGAAGCGGCGATTGAGGCGCAGGCGGATGCCATTTTTGT
>JANOTO010000032.1:0-3302 GCA_031416395.1 Rhodoferax sp.
GGCGGCAACGGGTACATCCAGGTGTTGACCCAGCAAGTCAAGCAGCGCGGATTCAATCGCCGTGACCGCATGGATGGTAGTGCGTAAATCAAACGTCTGCTGCCCACGACCACCGCTGTCGCGATCCGCAAACTGCTGTTGCACCTGTTGCAGGATGCGCTGGTGCGCGCCAATCGGCTGACCGAGCACGAGGGGCCGCGCATCGTCTAGCGTCTGGCGAATCTTTTCGCCGCCTGGCACCTCGCCCACGCCGGTACGGCCTGCGTTGTCGGTCAATATCAGCAGATTGCGCGTAAAAAAAGGGCCGTGCGCGCCGCTCAGGTTCAACAGCATGCTGTCGCGCCCGGCGACGGGGATGACGCGCAGGGCGGTGATCAATGGGGTGGCTTGGGTTGGCATGGTGTTGTGGGCGCGGGATGGTTTGGGTTCGGTCGAGTTGGATGATGTTACCGCTGCCCACGTAGCTTAAAAATGAACCTGGGAGTTAATTATTTTTGAAAATTTGCCTCAGAAACTAACATTAGGAATAAAATGAACTTCTGACTCTCGTATTTATTCGCTGTTTAGCTACTAATAGTGTAGCTTATCTGGTTTCTGCCGACGCGGCAAGGTATGGGCTGGGATACTACATTCCCATGCCATCAACACCAATCTCTACGCCCCAGCCTTTGCCACGCGATGCCCAAGCTATTCTGGAGCTGGCCTCGCGCTCCATGTTCCATCTGTTCTCCAGCATCAGCCAGGGGATGTTTCTGGTGGATATCAGCGGGCGGATTGTCTGGCTGAACGAGGGCTATCAGCGGTTTTTGCCGGCTTTGGGCTTCTCAGGGGTTGATCAGTTTTTGGGTCATCTGGTGGAGGAGGTGATTCCCAACACGCAGATGCGCCGTGTGCTGGAGACGGGCGAGCCGATCCTTGTCGATTTGCTGACCAACAAGGCCGGCACGTTTGTGGTCAGCCGCATTCCGCTGCGTGACGAGGCTAATGCGGTGATTGGCGCGATTGGCATTGTGCTGTTTGATCATCCAGAGACGACGCTGCAACCGCTGATCAGCAAGTTTGCGCTGTTGCAGCGCGACCTGGACGACGCGCGGCGCGAGTTGGCCAGCCAGCGCAACCATCCTTTGTTCAACGCATCGACCAGCCAGCGCCGCGCCAAGCACACGTTTGCCAGCTTCATCGGCACCAGCCCCGCAGCGATTGAGATCAAGCGCCAGGCCCGCCGTGCGGCGCAGTCCAACAGCCCAGTGCTGCTGCTGGGCGAGACGGGCACTGGCAAGGAGCTGCTGGCGCATGCGATTCACGCCGCATCCAGCCGAGCGAGCGGGCCGTTGATCAGCATCAACATTGCGGCGGTGCCGGATACGCTGTTGGAGGCTGAATTTTTCGGAGTAGCGCCCGGCGCGTTCACCGGGGCTGACAGAAAGGGCCGCGATGGAAAATTCAAGCTGGCCGATAGCGGCACGCTGTTTCTCGATGAGATCGGCGACATGCCGCTGCCGCTGCAAACCAAGCTGCTGCGCGCCTTGCAAGAGGGCGAGATCGAACCGCTGGGCTCGAATCGCGTCATCGCGTTTGATGCGCGGGTGATCGCGGCGACCTCGCGTGACCTGATGGCCTTGGTGCGCGCCGGGCAGTTTCGGGAAGACTTGTTTTACCGCCTCAATGTACTGCCCCTGCGCGTACCCCCGTTGCGTGAGCGGCGCTCAGACATTGCCGCGCTGGTTGAAGTGCTGAGCGACGAGATGGCGCAGCAAAGCGGTAGCGCGCCGCCAGAGTTGGCCCCTGGCGCGCTTGCGCTGCTCGCCGCTCAGCATTGGCGCGGCAACATCCGTGAGCTGCGCAATGTGCTGGAGCAGGCTGCCATGCGCAGCGACTCTCAGATTGTCGAAGCAGGCTTGATCAAGCAGTTGCTAATGGAGGCGGGCGTACACAACATCGCGCAGGCCGCCGCGCCGGCGATGGTCAACCGAAGTGATATGCCCGATGAAACCCAGGCGCTGTTGCGACCGATGAGCGTGCAGATTGCCGAGGTAGAACAGCGCGCAATCGCGGCGGCGATGCAGGCCACCGAAGGCAATAAATTGGCCACCTCGCGCATGTTGGGCATCTCCCGCGCAACCTTGTACGAGCGCCTGGTAAACCCTGATTGAGAATCAGACAAATGTCTTTATTTCAGGCAGATTGATTGCATCAAATTCAGTCAATAAAATTTGATGATGTTGATAAGTTCAATTAATTCATGGGCTTAGCGGTTGGCATGATCTGTGCAATATTCAGTCAGTGCTTAAACTATCCCACAGGAGACTTTCTATGCGTCGTCGTTCTCTCACCGCCTTGACGGTAGTTGCCTTGGCGCTTGCGCCCATTGCGGCAATCGCTCAAGTTAAAGAAATCCGCATCGCCCACATCCACAGCAAAACTGGCCCGCTGGAAGCTTACGGCAAGCAAACGGCCACCGGCTTTTTGATGGGACTTGATTACGCCACCGAGGGCACGATGATGGTTGCGGGCAAAAAGCTGGTCGTGATCGAAAAGGACGACCAGGGCAAACCGGACTTGGGCAAGTCGCTCTTGGCCACGGCCTATGCGGACGACAAGGCGGATTTGGCCGTGGGGCCAACGTCTTCCGGCGTGGCGCTTGCAATGCTGCCGGTGGCTGAAGAGTACAAAAAGATTCTGCTGGTCGAGCCTGCGGTGGCTGATTCGATCACCGGCGACAAATGGAACAAATACATCTTCCGTACCGGGCGCAACAGCTCGCAGGACGCCATCTCCAACGCGGTAGCGCAAGACAAGGTGGGCACCACCATCGCCACACTGGCCCAAGACTACGCGTTTGGCCGCGATGGCGTCAAGGCCTTCCGCGAAGCCGTCAAGAACGCAAAGATTGTTCATGAAGAATACTTGCCGACCACCACCACCGACTTCACCGCTGGTGCTCAGCGCCTGATTGACAAACTCAAAGACCAGCCAGGCCGCAAAGTGATCTGGATCATCTGGGCGGGCGGAGGTGGTAACCCGTTCAAGATTGCTGATTTGGACTTGAAGCGCTACGGCATTGAGATCGCGACCGGCGGGAACATCCTGCCCGCGATGGCCGCGTACAAAAACTTCCCCGGCATGGAAGGCTCGACCTACTACTACTTCGGTATCCCTAAAAACCCGGTGAACGAGGCCTTGGTTTCGCGCCACTACAGCCAGTTCAAAACACCGCCTGACTTCTTCACCGCAGGTGGCTTTGCATCCGCCATGGCGGTCGTGACCGCCCTGAAAAAGAGCAACGGTGATGCCAGCGCCAA
>JANOTO010000033.1:0-2090 GCA_031416395.1 Rhodoferax sp.
GCGATCCGCATCGGGCTTGCCGACCACGGCGCATTCGGCCACGGCCGCGTGTTTGAGCAGAGCATCCTCCACCTCGGGCGCGCCAACGTTGTAGCCGGCGGTGATGATCATGTCATCGGTGCGGGCTTGGTAGAAAAAGTACCCATCGGAATCTTGGATGAAGGCATCGCCGGGGTGGTTCCAGCCGTTTTTGACGTAGTTGGATTGCCGCGCATCGTCCATGTACTTGCAGCCGGTGGGGCCGATGACAGCCAGCTTGCCAACGGTGCCGTGTGGCACTTCTGCGCCAGTGTCGTCAACCACTTTGGCGGTGTAGCCTGGCACCACCTTACCAATCGCGCCTCGACGAATCTCGCTGCCAGCGGACGAGATGAAGATGTGGAACATCTCGGTCGCCCCGATGCCATCGAGCATCTCAATGCCTGTGGCCTCGCGCCACAGCGCGCGCGTCGCATCGGGCAGGCCCTCGCCAGCGCTCACACAAATACGCAGTGGCGTGCGGCCGTGCTCAGTGATGACTTCTTTCATATGCGGTGCCATTTGCCGGTAAAAAGTGGGTGCCGTGTAGCAAATGGTGGCCCCCACCTGGCGCATCAGCTTCGCCATGCTTTGCGGTGCATACGGCACATCGGAAAAATAGACCGAGGCACCGGCCCACATCGGAAATATCAGCAAACCGCCCAACCCGAAAGTAAAGGCCAGCGGAGGCGAGCCCATCACGATGTCATCCGGCGTGGCTTGCAGTAGGTGGCGCGGCCAGGCCTCGCAGGCGGCTAGCACGTCGCGGTGGGTGTGGACGGCAGCCTTCGGTTTACCGGTGGTGCCGGAAGTGAAGGCCAGTAACGCGATGTCGGTGGCGGCGGTTGGGCACGCGGTGAATTCGCCGCTCTTTCCAGCGCACAGAGCGCCTAAATCTTGCGGATCGTCCATACTGCCGTAGACCAGCACCGTCAAAGCCGCTTGAGACGATTGGCCTTGCACCGCCATGTCAAGCTCGTCGCGCAACTTCACATCGCAAATCGCCAACGCGGGCTGGGCTTTGTCGATGATCTCGCCCAGCTCTTTGGCACGCAAGAGCGGCATGGTGCCCACAGCGACCAACCCGGCCTTGACAACTGCCAGCCACGCCAGCGCCAAACCAATCGAGTTACCACCACGCAGCAGCACGCGGTTGCCAGGCACAAGCCCATGATCTTGCGTCAGCAACTCGGCAATGCGGTTGACTCGCTCGTGCGCTTGCCTATACGTGAAAGTGACGCGGCTGGATCGCAAAAAAGCGCGGTGAGAGTGGCCGCCCTTTTCGGCGCGTTGAAACAAAGCCTCTACCAGATTGATGTGCGCTGGGAATTGAAGCTCCGGCCTGTCGAAGCGCAACTGTGGCAGTTGATCAGCAACCGGCAAGCGGTCGCGCACAAATGAATCGATCTGCGAAGAATCAATCTGAGCGGTCATGCTCAGTCACCTTGAAACTGAGGCTTCTGCTTGGCCGCAAAAGCGTCGTAAGCACGCTTGAAATCGTTCGTCTGCATGCAAATCGCCTGGGCTTGCGCCTCAGCTTCAATCGCTTGGTCAATCGTCATGCTCCATTCTTGTTGCAGCATAGTTTTGGTCATGCCGTGCGCGAAGGTGGGGCCAGCGGCCAGCTCAGCGGCAAGGGCCTGCGCTTTGGGGAGCAGATCGCCAGATTCATGAATCGCGTTGAAAAATCCCCAGGCAAACCCTTCCTGCGCCGTCATCGCGCGGCCTGTGAACAACAGTTCGCTCGCCCTGCCCTGCCCGATCACGCGCGGCAAGAGCGCGCAGGCGCCCATGTCGGCACCCGCCAGGCCCACGCGGGTGAAGAGAAAGGCGGTTTTGGTGGACGGGCTGCCGAAGCGCAGGTCGCACGCCAGCGCCATCATCGCTCCCGCGCCCGCGCAAATGCCGTCAATCGCGCCGATGATAGGCTGCGGGCAGTTGCGCATGGTGCGGATCAAGTCGCCGGTCATGCGGGTGAACTCCAGCATCTCGGGCATCGTCATCTTGGTCAGTGGCCCGATGATTTCATGCACGTCACCACCACTGCAAAAGTTGCCGCCTGCGCCGGTGAT
>JANOTO010000034.1:0-13994 GCA_031416395.1 Rhodoferax sp.
AAAAAGCGAGTTGACCACCGTCGCTACAACGGCGGGGCGTTGTTGGGCCTGCGTGGCCTGGTGTTCAAAAGTCACGGCTCTGCTGATGAGATGGCCTTTGAGTTCGCGCTGGCGCGGGCGTATGATTCCGCCAGAAACAATCTGTTGGAACTTGTTCAAACGCGAATTGCCCGTACTTCGGGCTTGCTAGAGGGCGCGGGTGACACCCAATCTGGCGAACTGGCTTCGCTGAAGTGAAGAAAAAGTGAATTCATGAGAGTTTTTTCCCGAATTTCAGGAACCGGCAGCTATTTGCCGCCCCGGCGTTTGTCCAATGCGGACTTAGTTGCTGAGTTGGCCGTAAAGGGCATTGAATCGTCTGATGAATGGATCGTTGAGCGCACCGGCATTCGCGCGCGGCACTTTGCGGCACCTGATCAATCTGCCAGCGACTTGGCGACAGAAGCTGCCAAGGCAGCACTGGACGCTGCCGGGCTGCTACCTGCCGATATTGATTTGATCGTGGTGGCCACGTCAACACCCGACATGGTGTTTCCCTCCACCGCTTGTATCGTGCAAAATAAGCTGGGGGCCAATGGCTGCGCGGCGTTTGACGTTCAGGCGGTTTGCAGCGGCTTCGTTTATGCGCTGACGATTGCAGACTCGATGATTCAATCGGGCGCGGCGCGCAGGGCCCTGGTGATCGGCGCGGAGGTGTTCTCCAGAATTCTGGACTTCAACGACCGCACCACCTGCGTGCTGTTTGGTGACGGTGCGGGTGCCGTCGTGCTGGAGGCATCCGACAAGCCGGGCATTTTGGCCACAGATCTGCACGCTGATGGCAAGCATGTCGGCATTCTGTGCGTTCCGGGTCACGTGTCAGGTGGGCAAATTTTGGGCGACCCATTGCTCAAGATGGATGGCCCAGCAGTCTTCAAGCTGGCAGTTGGCGTGTTGGAGCAGGCAGCGCGCACGACGCTGGCCAAAGCGAACAAGACCGCGGCTGACATTGACTGGCTGATTCCCCATCAGGCCAATATCCGCATCATGCAAAGTACGGCCAAAAAACTCAAACTGCCGATGGAGAAAGTCATGGTGACGGTGGATCAGCACGGCAACACGTCCGCAGCTTCCATCCCCTTGGCGCTGGACGTTGGGGTGCGAAGCGGCAAGATCAAGCGCGGCGAGCTCCTTATGCTTGAGGGTGTGGGGGGAGGCTTTACCTGGGGCGCGGTGCTTCTTAATCTGTAGCTCTTGAGCTCTCAAAAAACACAACATGAAGCCATTCGCCTTTGTATTTCCTGGTCAGGGCTCACAGTCCGTCGGTATGCTGAACGGTTGGGGCGATCATCCCGTTGTTGTCCAAACGCTCAAAGAAGTATCAGATGCGCTGGGTGAAGACATTGCCCGGCTTATTAAAGAAGGCCCCAAAGAAGCCTTGGCGCTCACCACCAATACACAGCCTGTGATGCTGGTGGCGGGGGTTGCGGCCTACCGTGTCTGGATGGCCGAAGTGGGTCAAGTTCCTGCTGCGGTCGCTGGTCATTCCTTGGGCGAGTACTCGGCGCTGGTCGCTGCTGGCGTGCTCACGCTGGCTCAGGCCGCGCCGCTGGTGCGTTTTCGGGCTCAGGCGATGCAGGACGCGGTACCAGTGGGTATCGGTGCGATGGCCGCGATACTGGGCATGGATGCCGCCCAGGTTGTCATTGGCTGTGCTGATGTGACGCGGGCCCTGCAAGGTTTGGGTGGGGCCAGTGCAGACGAGGTGGTGGAGGCCGTCAACTTCAACGATCCATCGCAGACGGTCATCGCAGGCAGCAAGGCGGCCGTCGAAAAAGCCTGTGAAGCATTAAAGGCAAGCGGTGCAAAACGTGCCTTGCCTTTACCAGTGTCGGCGCCATTTCATTCCAGCTTGATGAAGCCCGCTGCGGACAAGCTGCGGGAACGGCTGGAGGACACGGTGTTTGAATCACCTCAGATTGCATTGATCAACAACGTTGATGTGGCGCTGGAATTCGATTCCGACAAGATTCGCGACGCGTTGTACCGCCAAGCCTTCGGCCCGGTTCGTTGGGTTGAGTGCGTGCAAGCGCTGAAAGCACGTGGCATCAATTTGATGGTGGAGTGTGGCCCTGGAAAAGTTTTGGCGGGGCTGGCCAAGCGCATCGACCCCGACACGACCGGTCTGGCAATGTTCGATTTGGCAAGTCTTGCTGACGTAAAAAACAACGTTGTGGGGGTGGCTTCATGAGCACGCCTTCGCTGGCCCTGGTGACGGGCGCGTCTCGGGGTATTGGTGCCAGCATTGCGCTGGAGTTGGCCCACCGAGGCTTCAAGGTCGTTGGCACCGCCACGACTGAAGACGGAGCAGCCAAAATCAGCCAGGCGTTGGCCGCATTTCCCGGCTGTAGCGGCAAGGCGTTGAATGTGAACGACTTGGCGGCGGTTGAAGGTCTGGTCGATATGCTGGTCAAAGAGCACGGCGGCTTGCAAGTTCTGGTCAACAACGCTGGCATCACCCGCGACAACCTGGCCATGCGCATGAAAGACGATGACTGGGATGCTGTGCTTGACACTAACTTGAAAGCGGTTTTTCGCGTCAGCCGTGCCGTGATGCGCACGATGATGAAGCAGCGCTACGGGCGAATCATCAACATTACTTCGGTGGTCGGTGCCTCTGGTAACCCTGGGCAGGCCAACTACGCAGCGGCCAAGGCGGGTGTTGCAGGCATGACGCGGGCGCTGGCGCGTGAACTCGGCTCGCGCAATATCACCGTCAATTGCGTAGCACCCGGTTTCATTGAAACCGACATGACCGCAGGCTTGAATGAAGCGCAGCAAAAAGCCCTGCTGGCCCAGATTCCTCTGGGTCATTTGGGCAAGCCTGCGGATGTCGCCCATGCCGTGGCATTTTTAGCATCGCCGCAAGCGGGTTACGTGACCGGGCAGGAATTGCACGTCAACGGCGGGATGCACATGTAGATCATGGTAGATGTTCAGAAATTCGGCCGATTTTTCCGTTCGGCTGGTTGCGCAGGGAAATACAGCCTTGGCGCGGCTAAAATCACGGTTTTACTTACAACCCTTTGAGGGATCTCATGAGCGATATCGAAACACGCGTTAAGAAAATCATTGCCGAACAACTCGGTGTTGAAGAGTCACAAGTCACCAATGAAAAGTCATTCGTGGCTGATCTGGGTGCCGACTCGCTCGACACCGTGGAACTGGTGATGGCCCTCGAAGACGAGTTTGGCATTGAAATCCCGGACGAGGATGCCGAGAAAATCACCACCGTTCAAAACGCGGTGGACTACGCCTCGACGCACAAAAAGGCGTGATTTAGTTTATGGCGCGTCGTCGGGTAGTCGTCACGGGTCTTGGCTGCATTAGCCCTGTGGGTAACACCGTGGGCGATTCGTGGGCTGCGCTGTTGGCGGGCCAATCCGGTATCGACATGATCACGGGATTTGATGCCAGCGCCTTCGCCTGCAAGTTCGCGGGTGAGGTCAAGGGCTTCAACATTGGCGACTACATTCCTGAAAAAGAAGCCCGTCACATGGATCGCTTCATCCACCTGGGTCTAGCGGCGGCCTGTCAGGCAGTGGTGGACTCCGGTTTGCCAGTGGGCGATGCGCTGAGCGAAGAAGAGGCGGTGCGAATCGGCTGCGTCATTGGTTCTGGCATTGGCGGCTTGCCATTGATTGAGGCCACGCACACCGAGTTGATCAACCGAGGGCCGCGCCGTATCACGCCGTTTTTTGTACCGGGCTCCATCATTAATTTGATAGCTGGCCATGTCTCCATGAAGTATGGCTTCAAAGGCCCCAATATTGCCATCGCTACGGCCTGCACCACTGGTTTGCACTGCATTGGCGATGCAGGCCGAATGATCGAATATGGCGATGCTGATGTGATGGTTGCCGGTGGTTCGGAATCTACTGTGTCGCCGCTTGGCATTGGTGGATTTGCAGCGATGCGCGCACTTTCCACCCGAAACGACGACCCTAAAACTGCCAGCCGTCCTTGGGACAAAGACCGTGATGGTTTTGTCTTGGGCGAGGGGGCGGGCATGATGGTGCTCGAAGAATACGAGCACGCAAAAGCCCGTGGTGCAAAAATCTACGCCGAGCTGGCTGGTTTTGGCATGAGCGCCGATGCCGGGCACGTAACGGCACCCAGCATGGACGGCCCGCGTCGTGCCATGCTGTCTGCCCTGCGTAACGCCGGTGTCAATGTGGACGAGGTTAGCTATTTGAATGCGCACGGCACGTCCACCCCATTGGGCGACACCAATGAAACGAATGCCATCAAGGCGGCTTTCGGCGATGCTGCCAAGAATCTGGTGGTCAACTCTACCAAGTCAATGACGGGGCACTTGCTCGGCGGTGCGGGCGGCATTGAATCCGTATTTACCGTGCTGGCCCTCCATCACCAAAAGAGTCCGCCCACGATCAACATCTTCAACCAGGATCCTGAGTGTGACCTGGACTATTGTGCCAACACCGCCCGAGATCTCAAGATAGAAGTGGCTGTCAAAAACAATTTTGGCTTTGGTGGCACGAATGGGACACTCGTTTTCAAACGGGCCTGACCTCCCGGTGTCAAGCCGTTTCGGCCTGCAAGTGCGTACCCCCCTGATCCACGCGAAGCCTCGCCGGCCTTCCCGTGCCTCCAAAACTGCACCAGCGACACGCTATCCGTTTGGACAATCGCGATCCTTAAAAGTCAGCCTCATTGCGCTGTGGCTTTGCGGCGCGTTTGTCACCTTGTATGTGCTGTTGACTCGCCCCGTGCATGCGCTGTATCTCTGGTTTGCGGTTAGCAGTTTGGTCATCGGCGCAAGCGCAGCGTATTGGGGGTGGGCCAGGACATCAACAGGGCTTTTGCGATGGGATGGCGAGGAGTGGTGGCTTGAGTGGCCAAACCTTGCTTCGCCTTCACCGCCACAACATGTCGATGGCGTCGTCAGTCAGTTCGATTTTCAGTTTTTTCTGCTGCTGCGTCTGGATTCAGCCGCAGGCGCCGGCCGTTGGCTGTGGCTGGATCAATGGAGTGCTTCATTGAGCGACGGGCGGGACTGGCAGGCGTTGAGGCGGGCCGTGTTTTCACCTAAACCCTCTCCAGAGGTGTCAGATTCGGCTGTTACTCCCGCAAGCCCTGCGTTGGCGCGCGAAGGCCAGGCATGATGTCACCCGAAGAGGCTCCTGGGGCGGTTGCCGCAGACAGTGATTTGATGCTGGTCGAGCGAACAGTCGCAGGCGACCAAAAAGCGTTTGAACTGCTGGTCATCAAATACCAGCGGCGAATCCAGCGCCTGATTGGCCGCATGGTGCGCGACGTTGATCTGGTGGAGGACATCGCGCAGGAAACCTTCATTCGAGCCTACAAGGCGCTGCATCAATTCAGAGGCGACGCGCAGTTCTACACGTGGCTGTACCGGATCGCTGTCAACACCGCCAAGAAATCCTTGATGGAGTTGAAGCGTGACCTGACGGTATCTGAGAGCTTTTTCAAATCAGACGATGAGGATGAAACTAAAACGTCAAAGAACGAACTAATCGCTGATGACACGCCGGAAACGGTGTTTGCTGCCAAGGAAATCGCGACGATGGTGAACTTGGCGTTGTTGGAATTGCCTGAAGATCTCCGGCAGGCTGTGACGTTGCGTGAAATTGAGGGCTTGAGCTACGAGGAAATATCCACAGCGATGAATTGTCCTATTGGCACGGTGCGCTCGCGTATTTTCAGGGCGCGTGAAGCGATTTCGGCGAAGGTTAAGCCTATGCTGGAAAACCAGTCTGGTAAACGATGGTAGCTTGCGCGGTTGGTGACTTGGGTGGGGTGAGCGGATTTTTAGGAAGCAGAAAATGACGAATGATGATGTCTTGAAAAGTCAAGAACTGAAGAGAGAGATGGTTTGCGCTCTGGTGTCCTCATTGGTAGATGGGCAACTGCGCGGCCAAGATTTCGCCAAGGCGGTGGAATCAATTCATTCAGACGCGAGTTCCCGCGCGGCATGGCAGTCGTACCATGTTATTGGCGATGTGCTGCGTTCACCAGAACTGGCTGAACACGCCGGAGACGAGAATTTTCTGGCTCGCTTTCAGTCCCGTTTGAAGGCCGATACCGATGCCCATATCGCGTACAACCTGGTTTCGTCCACGGCAAAAACTGAAGAAGCTGCCGCACATTCGGTAGCACGCAAAGCGAGCGCCAATCAATCAGTCTTTGCCTGGAAGCTAACAGCGGGTTTTGCGTCGCTTGCTGCGGTTATTGCCATCGGCTGGAGTATGACCAGTGCGTTGAATGGGTCTGTTGGTGGCGCGCAAATGGCGCAGGCCGTGCCTGCCGCGCAAACGGCATCCAATACCCAGGTTGGTCCAGAATCTGCTGTGATGATTCGCGACCCGAACCTGGACGCTTTGCTGGCCGCCCACAAACAGTTTGGCGGCGGTACGGCGTTGCAAATGCCATCAGGCTTCCTTCGTAACGCGACGTTTGAAGGCACTTCGCGGTGACAAAACGGCCTGCTTTGTACGGATCGTCCCGGTTGGGATCGTGGGTCTGCTTCAGGATGTTTGGCGTTCT
Organism: Rhodoferax sp.; assembly: GCA_031416395.1. Lineage (GTDB taxonomy): Bacteria > Pseudomonadota > Gammaproteobacteria > Burkholderiales > Burkholderiaceae_C > JANYCG01. The sequence goes on from JANOTO010000034.1 coordinate 6,568, forward strand.
GTTTGGCGCTTGCCTTGGCTTCAGTGTGGGCCCAGTTTTGGCGCAAGCGCCCGTGGCAGGTCCAACGTCACCAGCTGCCAGTGCCCCGGATTCTCAAGTTCCTGAGCGTAGTGTGTCTGAATGGCTCTTGCGCATGCACGAGGGGTCGCGCAAGAGAACCTACGTGGGTACTTTTGTGGTCTCCTCCAGCAGCAGCATGTCCAGCTCGCGAATCTGGCACGCCTGTGATGGCCAGCAGCAAATGGAGCGGGTAGAGGCGTTGACGGGTGCGCCGCGCTCGACCATCCGGCGCAATGACGAGATCATCACCTTTCACGCAGACAGCAAAATCGCACTGTCTGAAAAGCGGGAGTTTTCAGGGGTGTTCCCCGGCGTGTTGAAGGCTAACCAAGCGGGCCTGGCCCAACTCTATTCGGCGCGCCAGCTTGGGGTGGACCGTGTCGCCGGCATTGAGGCGGATGTCGTGTTGCTCCAGCCCAAAGACAAGTTTCGTTTTGGCTACCGCGTCTGGAGCGAGCGCAAGGGTGGACTGGTGATGAAACTGCAAACACTCGACACCGATGGGCGAGTGTTGGAGCAGGCCGCATATTCTGAACTTCAGCTCGATGCGCCGGTCAGCATGAGCAAACTCACCCAGATGATGGGGAATCTTGACGGATATCGGCTGGTGAAGTCTGAGCTTCAGAAGACGACCGCCTTGGCCGAAGGGTGGCAGTTGAAGACTTTGCCGCCAGGCTACAAGCCCATGAATTGCTACAAACGTGCGGTGGTTAAGGCTGACGGCGCGAATACTGATTCCGCCATGCAATGGATATTCTCGGACGGCCTGGCGTCGGTCTCCCTGTTTGTGGAGACGTTTGACCGTGCGCGGCATATTCAGGAAGGGCAGGCTGCCACTGGTGCTACACACTCCATCACGCGGCGATTTGTTGACAGGCAGTCCGAACAGTCAGGCGACTGGTGGCTCACCGTCGTCGGGGAGGTGCCGGTGCCTGTACTTATCGGTTTTGCACAAAGTCTTGAACGAAAAAAATAAGCCCCAATCTGTTCAGTCATCTGAAAACCTCAGATGGTGATGGCGCTTCGTCGGCATCTCCCCTTGAACCATCGGTGGCGAATTCGCTCTTAGTCTTGGTAAAACGTCGGATGACTGTACTTCAACAGCGGTTTTGCAATTTATCGTTTCATGCTTACTTGAAAGGGCCATGATGTTTTCAGTGGGTTCAAAAAAATTGGTGTCCTTGTTCGGTGCGGCGGTTTGGTCTGCCACCGCGTTCCTGATGCCGCTTGATGCGGCCCAGGCGCAGGTGCGCACCTTGCCTGACTTCACCGACCTGGTCGAGCAGGTCGGGCCATCCGTCGTCAATATTCGGACGCTTGAAAAAGTCTCCACCCGTCAAGGGATGCCAGGCTTTGGCGGTGGGGGCAACGAAGAGGAAATGCTGGAGTTCTTCCGGCGCTTTGGCGTGCCTATTCCCAACGTTCCGCGCCAAGGGCCACGGCCCAACCGGCCCCAGCAACCAGAGCAAGAGCAACCCAGGGGAGTGGGCTCCGGCTTCATCCTGACGTCGGACGGCTACATCATGACCAATGCGCACGTCGTTGAAGGTGCGGATGAGGTGCTGGTGACGTTGCCTGACAAACGCGAATTCAAAGCGAAAACCATCGGCTCTGACAGGCGTAGTGATATTGCTGTGGTGAAGATTGAGGCCACAGGGCTCCCGGCGGTGAAGACGGGCGATGTGAGCCGCCTCAAAGTGGGTGAATGGGTGATGGCTATTGGTTCGCCTTTTGGTTTGGAGAATACCGTAACGGCAGGCATCGTCAGCGCCAAGCAGCGCGATACCGGGGACTTCCTGCCCTTCATTCAGACCGACGTAGCCATCAACCCCGGTAACTCCGGCGGGCCGTTGATTAACATGCGCGGCGAGGTGGTCGGCATCAACAGCCAAATTTACTCTCGCTCGGGCGGGTTCATGGGCATCTCGTTTGCCATACCGATGGACGAAGCGGTGCGCGTGAGCGACCAACTGCGCTCAAGCGGGCGTGTTTCACGTGGACGTATTGGCGTGCAGATCGATGTGGTCACTAAAGACATCGCCGAGTCTATTGGCTTGGGCAAGGCCCAAGGCGCACTGGTTCGCGGCGTTGAGGTCGGTTCCCCAGCAGAGAAAGCGGGGATTGAAGCGGGCGACATCATCACCAAGTTCGAAGGCAAGATGATTGACAAGTCGATTGAACTGCCGCGTTTGGTCGGTGCCGTCAAGCCGGGCACCAAGAGCGCGTTGACGGTTTTCCGGCGTGGCAGTGTGAAGGAGATCAACGTCGTGATCGGTGAGATAGAGTCCGACAAGGTCGCACAGAAAGCCCCGGAGCGGGACGAAAAACCCAAGGCTACTGCCGCTGTTCAATTGTTGGGCTTAACTGTGGTCGACATCACGGACGCGCAGAAAAAAGAACTCAAGGTCAAAAGCGGGGTGAAGGTTGAAGCCGCCACCGAGGCCAGCGCGCGCGCGGGTTTGCGTGAGGGCGATGTGATTGTGGCTATCGCAAACACGGAAATTGGCAGCGTGAAAGAGTTCGACGCGGCGGTGGCCAAGATCGATAAATCCAAGGCCATCAATGTGCTTTTTCGCCGTGGCGACTGGGCGCAATATGCGCTGATTCGGCCTGCGCGCTGACCACTAGAGTCTTAAAAAAGCCCCCAATCCTGAGTCAGGGTTGGGGGTTTTTTGCTTAATTTACGATCAAAAAGACCTTTAGAAAAAATATTTTCTAAAGAGATTGAGTCGTGCGTAAGTTTGTGATTACTAACAAATTCAAATTTGATTGACGATTTTGGTTAGAATGAGAGCGCTGTGGGTTCGATTACTGGCATATCAAAAACGCCAAAAACCACATCGTGAGACGATTTGTAATGCCCCACAGGCCATTCACAGGTCACCCACAAGTTGTCCAAGCGGTATCGCCTAATTTTGTGAATAAGCTGTGCATAAAGTTCATGTTGCTAGGTTGCAACGACCCCGCTTGCGTCGTCACGCGGGTGCGCTTTCCAATGTTTTTGCCTACAATGAAGTTCCAACCTTCGCAGTTGCCAATGATTGTTGGTTCAGGGCGCGCCGTAACACGACGCGCCCTTTTTTCTTGTCTCCCCCGTTTTAATTCAATCACTTGAAGCTCTTCGTTGATGAATCACATCAGAAATTTTTCTATCATTGCGCACATCGATCATGGCAAGTCCACGCTTGCAGATCGATTGATCCAGCGTTGTGGTGGCTTGCAAGAACGCGAAATGCAGGCGCAGGTTCTCGACTCGATGGACATCGAAAAAGAGCGTGGGATAACCATCAAGGCGCAGACCGCTTGTCTCAAATACACAGCGCAAAACGGCGAGATCTACAACCTCAATTTGATCGATACGCCAGGCCATGTTGACTTCTCATATGAAGTCTCAAGATCGCTGTCGGCGTGCGAAGGTGCGCTGTTGGTTGTCGATGCCAGTCAAGGTGTGGAAGCACAGACGGTAGCCAACTGCTACACCGCTTTGGAGCTTGGCGTTGAAGTGGTGCCCGTGCTCAACAAGATGGATTTGCCCAATGCCGATCCCGATAACGCGCGGCTCGAAATCGAAGACGTGATTGGCATCGACGCCACGCATGCGATTCCCTGCTCGGCAAAAACCGGCATGGGCATCGAAGAAATTCTGGAAGCTATCGTCGCCAGAATTCCCGCACCCAAGGGCAACCCGAATGGCCCGCTGCGCGCGATGATCATCGACAGTTGGTTTGACAACTACGTCGGCGTTGTGATGCTGGTGCGCGTGGTCGATGGCCGTCTGGTCAAAGGCGAGCGAATCAAGATGATGGCGACTGAGGCAACCTACAACGCCGACAGCCTGGGTGTGTTCACTCCCGCCAATGAGCCTCGCGCATCGCTGGAAGCGGGCGAGGTGGGTTACATCATTGCGGGCATCCGCGAGTTGCAGGCCGCGAAAGTGGGCGACACCGTTACCTTGATCAAGCCAGGCACGGGAGGCGCGGCGGCAACCGCAACTGAGGCGCTGCCGGGTTTCAAGGAAATCCAGCCCCAGGTGTTTGCCGGGCTTTACCCGACGGAGGCGAACCAATACGAAGGCTTGCGCGACAGTTTGGAGAAGCTCAAGCTCAATGATTCGTCCCTTCACTACGAGCCCGAGGTCAGCCAAGCTTTGGGCTTTGGCTTTCGCTGCGGATTCTTGGGGCTGCTCCATATGGAGATCGTGCAGGAGCGTCTGGAGCGTGAGTTTGACCAAGACCTCATCACCACCGCTCCAAGCGTGGTCTACCAGGTCGTCAGCGTTGACGGAACAGTGAAGATGGTGGAGAACCCGTCGAAGATGCCGGATCAGGGACGCCTGGATGAAATCCGCGAGCCTATCGTCACCGTACACCTCTATATGCCGCAGGAATACGTTGGCGCGGTCATGACGCTGGCCAACCAGAAGCGTGGCGTGCAGATGAACATGGCCTACCACGGCAGACAAGTCATGCTGACCTACGAGATGCCGCTGGCTGAGATCGTGCTGGACTTCTTCGACAAACTCAAATCGGTCTCGCGCGGCTATGCGTCGATGGACTACGAGTTCAAGGAATACCGCGCCGCCGATGTGGTGAAGGTGGACATTCTGCTCAATGGTGACAAAGTCGATGCGCTGTCGATCATCGTGCACCGCTCACAGTCGCAGTACCGTGGACGTGCGGTGGTAGGCAAGATGCGCGAAGTCATTTCACGCCAGATGTATGACGTGGCGATCCAGGCTGCGATTGGAGCCAACATCATCGCGCGTGAGACAATCAAGGCGCTGCGTAAGAACGTTATCGCCAAGTGCTACGGCGGCGATATTTCCCGCAAACGCAAGCTCCTTGACAGGCAAAAAGAAGGCAAAAAACGCATGAAGCAGATTGGTTCGGTTGAAGTGCCCCAAGAGGCGTTTTTGGCTATTTTGCAGGTGGAAGATTGATGCAGATACTGACGGCGTTGATTCTTGCGGCATTTGTCGGATACGCAGGCGCGTGGTATCAGGGTTCAGTCGAAGGAAACTTCTCGCTTTTGCTCTTCCTGGCAACCGTGGTCACCGGCATCTACTGGTTGGCCGAGCGCTTTTACTTCTTGCCCCAGCGCCACCGTGCCGCAGAGTTGCTTGAAGCGGGTGCCGCATCCCGTCGCGAGAGCCTCGACAAAATGGGCATCAAGCAGGTGGATGGCGATGTCACCGAGGCCAAAAGCCGCATCCTGCAACAACCCTGGTGGTTGGATTGGACAGCGGGCCTGTTCCCCGTGATCATCGCCGTGTTTTTGCTGCGCTCGTTTTTGTTTGAACCCTTCAAAATTCCATCTGGTTCGATGATTCCCACGTTGATGGTGGGCGACCTGATTTTGGTCAACAAATTTCACTACGGCGTGCGCCTTCCAGTGATCAACCAGAAAATCACCGAGGGCAACAAGCCCCAGCGCGGCGACGTGATGGTGTTCCGCTACCCCCCAAAGCCCAGCGTGGACTACATCAAACGCGTGGTCGGCGTGCCGGGTGACGAGGTGGTGTATTCAGGTAAGCGCCTGACGATCAACGGCAAAGTCGTCAGCACCGCCCAAGTGCCCGAGTTTTTTGACGAAGACCAGACCAAGTATTTCCCGCAGTTTGAAGAGCAACTGGGCGAGGTCAAGCACCGCGTGCTCAATGATGACACGCGCCGCGCAACCATCTCCGAAGCTGAAGTGATGGACTTCCCGAATCGCCAAAACTGCCTCTATAGCGTCGAACGCATGGTCTGCAAGGTGCCTGAAGGCCACTACTTCATGATGGGCGACAATCGAGACAATTCGCTGGACTCGCGCTACTGGGGCTTTGTGCCTGATAAAAACATCGTTGGCCGCGCGTTTTTTGTCTGGATGAATTTTGGTGATCTCAAGCGGATTGGCGGCTTTAACTAGGGCTTGCCTGCAATTTCAATTTTGCGAGAAGAGGTTTATTTATGCGTACCGGATTCAAGTTTCACACCCAGTCCCCACTTAAGCAACGCGGTGTATCGTTTCTTGGGCTGGTCGTGGTTGGCGCTTTTCTGGCGATGGGTGGTGTCATTGCCGCGCAGGTGTTTCCAACGTTTTTGGAATACCAGGCGATTGGCAAAGCAGCTAACAAGGCCAGCATGGGCAGCACGGTGCCCGAAGTTCGCAGCCTTTTCGACAAACAGTCGGCGGTCGATGATTTCAAATCGATCAGCGGCAAGGACTTGGAAGTGACCAAAGAGGGCGACAAGATCGTCGTCAGTTTCGCGTATCAGCGCGAGATTCATCTGGCGGGCCCCGCCTACCTGGTGCTCAAGTACGCGGGTCGTTCCAAATAACGTGGCTGGCAGGCGAGCCTCATTGAATCGGTCTTCCCACGGCGGGTTTCTGCGGACGGGTACGGGGCTGTGACCGACGCTCTGGCCGAATTGCAGCGCCGTCTGCAACACACGTTCTCCAATCCCGCACTGCTGCGTCAGGCGCTGACGCACCGCAGTTTTTCCAGCGATCACAACGAGCGGCTTGAGTTTTTGGGCGATTCTGTCCTGAGCCTGGCCGTCTCTGATCTGCTCTACCAGCGCTTGAGCGAGTTGCCCGAGGGCGATTTGTCCCGCGTGCGCGCCAACTTGGTTCGCCAGGAGACGCTGCATCAACTTTGCGTTGACTTGAGGCTGCCCGAGATGATTCGACTGGGCGAGGGCGAGATGCGATCGGGCGGCCAAAAGCGCCCGTCCATCCTGGCCGACGCGCTGGAAGCGGTGATTGGCGCGGTGTACCTTGACGGTGGTTTCACCGTGGCGCAAGGCCTGGTGCAGCGTCTCTTCAATGCGCTTGAAATCAACCCCGGCATGGACGCGATCAGCAAAGACCCCAAAACCGAATTGCAAGAATGGCTACAAGGGCGCAAGATGAAGGTTCCGCTGTACCGCGTGGTGGGCACCCAAGGCGCGGCGCACAAGCAGATATTTGATGTGGAGTGCGAAGTTATCGAATTGAATTTGAACGAGCGCGGCATCGGCGGCTCGCGCCGGGCGGGCGAGCAGGCTGCCGCAGCGGCCATGTTGCAAACACTGCGCGCCAAGACCGCTTAAAGGCAAGCTCATGAATCCCAAAAAACCAACTGCGCCAGCACCGTCGCCCAAGCCAAGAGCTGTTGCTCAAAAAGCAGCGGCAAAAAAAGTAGCGACCCCCAAAGTCGCCAAGCCCCTTGCTCCCGAAAGCGCCCAAGGCCCGCAGGATTTAGAAGCCATGCTGGCCGGTATGCTCAAAGCCCCCAAGGCAGCGCCTGCGTCCAGCGAGCCCATCGCCGGGCAGCGCTGCGGGCTGATTGCCATTGTGGGCAAGCCCAACGTCGGCAAGTCCACATTGCTTAACGCGCTGGT
>JANOTO010000035.1:0-12497 GCA_031416395.1 Rhodoferax sp.
CCGTGTCGCCCAGCACGTTGCTTCGTTTTGTGAGCCAACCGGTCAATTGGGGCCGAATGCTCAACGGGCAATGCTTGCTGAACGTTTTGTTGATTGCCGTGGTGCCAGCCACGCTGATCTGGCGCAGCCGGATCCGCCGTACTCCTGTCACTTCCCGCATCGTGATTAATGCAGGCTTGCTGTTGGCAAGTTATGTGCTGCTAAGGTGGTCGCTCGGGCAGGCGGGGCACGCGCTGCCATCACCGCTGGATCCGATGGGTGCTTTCCATCTGCTCCGCTTGATGTAGCAAACTAAAACAAACTCCACTGCCCGCGCAGCAGCCCAGGTTCAAACTGGTTTGTGTCCAAGGTCATGCGCTGGCGGTTCAGCCCCAAGCGGGCACAGGCCTTTTCAAAGCGCTGCTTGATCAAATCGGCCCACAGGCCGCTGCCTTTCATGCGCTGGCCCCACTCACTGTCATAGTCCTTCCCACCACGCATCTCGCGCACACGGGCCATCACCCGCGCGGCGCGTTGCGGGTAGTGCAGACCCAGCCATTCCTGGAACAGCGGGTTCAGCTCCCACGGCAGGCGCAGAACGGTATAGAAAGCTGTGCGCGCGCCAGCGTCCCACGCGGCTTGCAACACTTGCTCCATGTCTTCATTGATGAACGGGATTTGCGGCGCGACGCTCACGCCCACGGGCACGCCCGCCTCCACCAGCGTGCGTATCGTGCGCAGGCGTCGGTGCGGGGCGGCGGCGCGTGGCTCCAGCTTGCGGCACAGCTCGCCATCCAGCGAGGTGATGGTGATGTACACCGCCGCCAGCTTGCGCGCCGCCATCGGCGCCAGCAAATCCAGGTCACGCTCCACGCCACTGCCTTTGGTCACAATCGCCACCGGATGATGGCAGTCATGCAGGACTTGCAACACGCTGCGGGTGATCTGGAGGCCACGCTCAATCGGCTGGTAGCCATCCGTCACCGTACCCAAAGCAATCAGCTTGGGAACATAAGATTTGGCCTGTAGCTCGCGTGCCAGCACCTCGGCCAGGTTGGGTTTTGCGATGATCTGGGTCTCAAAATCCAAGCCAGGCGACAGTCCCAAAAAACTGTGCGAGGGCCGCGCATAGCAGTACACACAGCCGTGCTCGCAGCCTCGGTACGGGTTGAGCCCGTACTCAAAATAGATGTCGGGCGAGTCGTTGTGGGTGATGGCGCTTTTGGCATCTTCAAGCCTGACCTGGGTTTGCAGGGGAAGTTTGTCCGCTGATACAGCCGAACTGTCTTCCAGCGTACCCCAGCCATCGTCAAACGCATCGCGCTCGTCGCTGGAGAAGCGGTGTGCAATGCTCGTGCCCATGCCACGGCCTTTGATGGCGTGAATGGGGATGACAGTGTCTGGCACGATGTAGTGCATTCAAAAATGATGTTGACGTGCTTGTACTTGTGGCACTGTATTTTTACACAGTATTGCACAGTTCACCCAGCGCACAGGCCGTCCCCGTTTAGGTAGCACCCGGTGGCGAACGTTCGTGATCCCGGTAGTCACGCAATCCAGAAGTAAACATGGTAGAACTTTGGCAACCGCCCGCTGGCCAATGATCAGGGCAATCGGCCAATTGAACTACGATGGCGGTTGGAAAATAAGTGGGCAACATGAGCGGTGCCTACCGTATCGTTAAAAACTCTGGGGGTTAACCAACATGCTCTACAAATTCAAATCCAAGGCGGCGGGCGATGTCATCATGCTGCAAGCCAACGGCAAACGTGTGCTGGACATTATTGGTCGTGCCAATGGCCGGGACTACGAGGCCAGCGGAATTTTGCAAGCGGCGCAGATGCAGGATGCAATTGCTGCGCTGAATGTGGCCATCGAAGAGGAGGAGGCACAGCAAAATGCCACTGTTGCGCAAGCCGTGGTGGAGGGCAAGAAAGCGCCCCCGATGGAGGCGGTGTCGCTGCGCCAGCGCGCGCATCCGCTGATTGAAATGCTCAAGCGTTGCGAGAAGGCGGGTGCAGAAGTCGTTTGGGGGGTTTGAAGGCCAATCGATCGGATCAGTCTACCTTGGCGCCAGAGGCCTTGACCACCGGCCCCCACTTCTTAATTTCCGCGTCGATGAACGCAGTGAACTCTTGCGTCGAATTGCCGCCCAGAATCGCCCCTTGCGCGACCAACCGCTCCTTCACGGCCGGGCTGGCCAAGGCCTTGGCAACCTCTTGCTGAATGCGGCTGATTACCTCAGGCGGCGTACCTGCTGGGGCCGCCAGGCCAAACCAGCTACTCGCCTCATACCCTTTGAGCTTGCCCGCTTCTTCAATCGTCGGCAGCTCAGGCACAGCACTGGAGCGTTGCGCACTGGTGACGGCAAAGGCCTTGAGCTTGCCGCTTTTGATCTGCGGCAAAGCGGTCGGTAAGTTGTCAAACATCACATCGACGTTACCTGAGATCATGCCAAGCAATGCCGGTCCTGAGCCGGTGTAGGGGATGTGCGTCATGAACACACCCGCCATCGCTTTGAACAGCTCGCCCGAGAGGTGAATCGACGTGCCATTGCCGCTGGAGGCCATGTTCAACTTGCCGGGGTTGGCACGCGCATACTTGATGAAGTCAGGCACGCTGTTGATGTTGAGCTTCTTTGCCAGCTCCGCATTCATGATCATCACATTGGGCACACCTGCGACCAGGGTAATGGGCGCAAAGTCTTTTTGCGGATCGTACGGCAGCTTGGCATAGAGCGATTTGTTGATGCCGTGCGTGCCAACCGTGGCCATCAAAATGGTGTAGCCGTCGGGCGGCGACTTGGCGACCGCATCGGCACCTACATTGCCACCTGCGCCTGCACGGTTCTCCACAATAAAGGGCTGCGGGAAGGCCTTGGAAAGCTCGGTCGCCATCGCACGGGCCAGCAGATCAGTCGTGCCGCCCGGTGCGAAGGGCACCACGATTTTGACGGGCTTGGCAGGCCAGGCGGATTGCGCCGAAGCGTTGAAAACCGCACTACTTATAGCAATAAAGCTAATAAATACAAGAGCTAAACGTCTATTTGGATTCAAGTTTTGCATATGGAGCGTTCAAACAATGGAAGCTGGGTTATCGGAATCACTTATAGCTGCGCGCGTCTTCAATCACCTTGCCGTCATTGGGCAGGCTGCCCACAGCCACCAGTTCAACATCGCCGCGCAGCTTGGTCACATCGCGAATGGCATCACTGATTTTTTGCGCCAACGCGTCGGGGCCGCTGCACGCAGTTTCGACCTTCAGCGTCATGCTGTCGTTGGCCATTTCACCGGCGACGACGAGGCGCGCTTTGGCGACTTCAGGAAAGCGCTTGACGATATCGTCGACCTGCTTGGGGTGTACAAACATGCCGCGAATTTTGGTGGTTTGGTCGGCACGGCCCATCCAGCCTTTGATGCGGACATTGGTTCGGCCTGTGGGGCAATGGCCCGGCAGCAGGGCGGACAGGTCGCCCGTGGCAAATCGAATCAGCGGATAAGACGGGTTCAGCGTGGTGACGACCATCTCACCGACCTCGCCTGGCGCCACCGGGTCGCCCGTGCCGGGGCGCACGATCTCGACGATCACTCCCTCGTCCAGCACCAAGCCTTCGCGGGCGCTGGTCTCGTAGGCAATCAACCCCAAATCTGCGGTGGCGTAGCTTTGGTAGACATTCAGGCCGCGCTCGGTAAACCAATCCCGCAGGCTGTGTACAAATGCCTCGCCACCCACCAGTCCTTTTTTCAAGCTGCTGATGTCACTGCCCGCCTCCACCGCTTTCTCAACCAGGATGCGCAGAAAGCTCGGCGTACCTAGGTACGCGCTGGGTTTCAGATCCCCAATGACTTCCAGTTGCTGCTCGGTCTGGCCCACCCCGGCCGGAAACACCGTGCAGCCAATCGCATGCGCGGCTGACTCCATGATGAAGGCACCCGGCGTCATGTGGTAACTGAAAGCGTTGTGAACCAGATCGCCCGAGCGAAAGCCCGCTGCGTAGAGGCTGCGCGCCCCACGCCAGTAATCGGGGCCGGCACCATCCGGTTCGTAAATCGGGCCGGGCGACGCGAACACGCGCGACATGTTGGGGCCGCGCACCAAGGTGGAAAAGCCACCGAACATTTCTTGTCCGCTGGATTGGATACGCGCCGCTTTTTGCCGATCCAGCAACTCGCTTTTGCGGGTAACTGGCAGTTTTGAAAGTGCCGCACGGCTGGTGATTTTTGACGCATCAACACCGCGCAGAATTTCTGCCATCGCCGAGGAGTTTTTCTGCGCCTGCGCGATTTGCACGCGCAACGCAGCCATCAACGCCGCTTCGCGCACTTGTGGATCACGCGTTTCCAGCGCGTCAAAAAATTCACTCACGCCAGCCACCTCTTGCGGCGTTTGTAACTTTTAACGTCTTTGAAGCTCTTCTTCTCACCACCGCCCCCGGTGCCGAGGTAAAACTCTTTCACGTCTTCATTGCTGGCCAGGTCTGACGCAATGCCATCCATCACGATGCGGCCGGATTCCATGATGTAGCCGTAGTCCGAGTATCTGAGCGCCATGTTGGTGTTCTGCTCGGCCAGCAGGAAGGTGACTTTCTCCTTCTGATTCAGGTCTTTGACGATCTCAAACACCTCCTCCACGATCTGCGGGGCCAGGCCCATGGAGGGCTCGTCGAGCAGCATGACACTGGGGTTGGTCATCAAGGCGCGGCCAATGGCGCACATCTGCTGCTCGCCGCCCGACGTGTAGGCCGCCTGGCTCGTACGGCGGGTTTTGAGGCGCGGGAAGTAGTTGTAGACCTTTTCCAGGTTGCGCGCAATCTCGCCTTTGTCTTTGCGCGTGTAACCGCCCGTCAAAAGGTTTTCTTCAATCGTCAGGTGGGCGAAGCAATGCCGGCCTTCCATCACCTGCACCACGCCGCGCTGTACCAGATCGGCGGGCGATAGATTTTCAATGCGATCACCGCGCAGTTCGATGCTGCCTTTAGTGACCTCGCCGCGCTCACCCTTGAGAAGGTTAGACACAGCGCGCAAGGTGGTGGTTTTGCCCGCGCCGTTGCCGCCCAGAATAGCGACGATTTTTCCCTCTGGCACGTTCAGGGACACACCCTTGAGCACCAGAATCACGTGGTTGTAGATGACCTCAATGCCGTTGACATTGAGAACGATGTTGGGCGGTTTTGCAGCAGGATCAGGTTTTTTTTCCATCATGGGCTCTTGGCTAGTTCTAAACACGGGCAAGCCGCGCTTGGAACTAGCGACTCCGAAGAGTCGCTAGCGAACTCAATTAAGACTGGCAATCAGCGCCATCACGGCGAGTCAGTTTTTTCTCAGCGGCGTATTTGGTCGCGGCGGCTTTGACCATCGGGTTGATGATCTGCTCATCACCCTGCAACCAGTCAGACGACCAGTTGAACTTGGTGCCGTCCCACGTGTGCACGCGTGCCCATGAGGCACCCATGTGATCCGCGCAACTGGTAGAGATCGGGCGCATCACGCCTTTGAAGCCCAGCGCATCGAGCTTTGCCTGGGTCAGGTTCAAATTCTCATAACCCCAACGGGCTTGCTCGCCGGTCATGACCTTGCCTTTGCCGAAGCGATCTTGCGCCGCACGCACGCCTTCAACTGCGAGCATTGCAGCCTTCAAACCCCGCATGTAGAGCACCTGGCCTACTTCTTCTTTCGGGCCCGTGCCCTGCCCTTTGGCGTGGACTTTTTCCAGCATTTCCTTGACCACGGCAGACCCCGGCTCGGCACCGTGCTGCATCATGATGGCGTTGTAGCCCTTAGCACCTTCGGCCACGTCTTTCACGTCCGGCTCAGCGCCGGCCCACCACACGCCATACATTTTGTCGCGCGGGTAGCCGGTGGCTTGCGCCTCTTTCAAGGCGGTCGAATTCATCACGCCCCAACCCCAGTTCAACACATAGTCAGGGCGGTTTTGACGAATCTGCAACCAGGTGGCTTTTTGCTCGACGCCGGGGTGCGTCACAGGCAACAGGCTTAAAGAAAAGCCGTGCATTTTGGCGCGCTCTTCCAGCAGGGGGATCGGCTCTTTGCCGAACGGGCTGTCGTGGTAGATCAGGGCGATCTTCTTGCCCTTCAATTTGTCGAGGCCGCCTTCTTTCTTGCCGATGTGTTGAATCAGCGTATCAGCGGCGACCCAGTAGGTGCCGGAGAGCGGGAAGTTCCACTTGAACACCGTGCCATCGGCCGACTCGCTGCGGCCGTAGCCCGCCGTGATCAGGGGGATCTTGTCGGTGGGGACTTTTTCCGTCAACGCGAACGTGATGCCGGTTGACAAAGGTTGGAACACGGTCGCTCCGCCGTTTTTGCCTTTCAGGCGCTCATAGCATTCCACCCCCCGGTCGGTGGCATAGCCGGTTTCACATTCCTCCGTCAGTGTTTTTACGCCATTGATTCCGCCGCGTGCATTGACGAGCTTCATGTAGTCGGACATACCATTGGCAAATGGCACGCCGTTGGGCGCGTAGGCACCGGTGCGGTACACCAGCAGGGGGAAGAACTGCTCTTTGGCTTGCGCGAAAGCCGACGAGCCAACGGCCACCAGCGCGGTGGCCAGGGCAATATGACGCAATTTCATGAATATCTCCAAAAGTTAAAGCACAGAGTGCCTTGGATTAACGAGCAAGAACGCGAAAACGAACACATCAACACATCAGGACTTACCCGATCAATTCGAAACACACTAGTGCGGGAACGGCCACAGGCGCATCTTCTGTTTGCCAATACTCCACAGGCGCGCCAGGCCATGCGGCTCCACAATCAAAAACCACACAATCAGCGCGCCAAAGATCATGAACTCGGTGTGCGACACCAACGCGGTGGAAATATTGATCCCGAACAGGTTGCCCAGCACGGGCAAAGCCTGATTCAGGAAGATGGGCAAGATCACGATGAAGGCCGCCCCAAAAAAGCAGCCCATGATGGAGCCCATGCCACCGATGATGACAATGAACAGCAACTGAAACGAGCGGTCAATCGAAAACGCGGCGGGCTCCCACGAGCCCAAGTGAACAAAGCCCCACAGGCCACCAGCGACACCCACGATGAACGAGCTGACGGCAAACGCACTGAGCTTGGCATACATCGGCCGGATGCCAATCACCGCTGCCGCCACATCCATGTCACGAATCGCCATCCACTCACGACCGATGGCAGAGCGCACCAGATTTTTGGCAAGCAACGCAAACACGACCACAAAGCCGAGGCAAAAAAGGTACTTGTCAGCCGGCGTGTTGATGGTCCAGCCCATCAACTGGAGATTGGACACCGACACCGAACCGGATGCCGAGTTGTTGGTAAACCAGTTGATCCGCAAAAATGCCCAGTCGCAGAAGAACTGTGCGGCCAAGGTGGCAACCGCCAGATAAAGCCCTTTCACGCGCAGGCTGGGGATGCCAAAGAAGATGCCAACCAGCGTGGCAAAGAACCCCCCCGTCAGCAACGCGACGATCACCGGCATACCGTCAAAACGCACAAACATGTTGTAGGCCGCATAGGCACCCACCGCCATGAAACCGCCTGAGCCCAAGGAGATTTGCCCGCAATAGCCCACCAGAATATTCACGCCAATGGCGGCCAGCGTCAAAATCAAAAACGGGATCAGGATGGCGCGAAACATGTATTCATCCGCCAGGAAAGGCACGCCGATGAATGCAAAGGCAATGATCGCCAGAATCGCCACTTTGTCCTGCAAGATCGGGAAGATCTGCTGGTCTTTTGCATAGGTGGTCTTGAACTGACCGTTTTCTCTGTAGAACATGTGGTCAAACCCTGTCGATGATCTTCTCGCCGAACAATCCTTGTGGGCGAAACATTAAAAAAACCAGTGCGAGCACGTAAGCGAACCAAATTTCGATGCCACCACCGACATACGGCCCGAGGTAGACCTCAGACAGCTTCTCGCCCACACCAATGATCAGCCCGCCAATGATCGCTCCGGGAACCGAAGTCAGCCCACCCAAAATGATCACCGGCAGCGCGCGCAATGCAACGGCTGTGAGAGAAAACTGCACGCCCAGCTTGGAGCCCCAAATCATCCCGGCCACCAACGCGGTGATGCCCGCCACGCACCACACGACCACCCAAATACGGTTCAGCGGAATGCCAATGCTTTGAGCGGCCTGGTGGTCATCTGCCACCGCACGCAGGGCGCGGCCCGTTGAAGTTTTCTGGAAGAAGATGCTGAGCAAGGTGACCAGCACCGCAGCAATCAAGGCGGCGTAAAGATCCTCTTTGTTGATCAGGATACCGCCCTGAAACATGCCCTCAAACGCCATGATCGGTTCTTTGGGCATGCCGATATTGATCTTATAAATGTCGCTGCCGAAAATGGTCTGGCCAAAGCCGTCCAAAAAGTAGCTGATGCCCAAAGTCGCCATCAGCAGCGTGGTGCCTTCCTGGTTGACCAGATGCCGCAGCACCAGCCGTTCAATCAACCACGCCACCGCGCACATGATGAGCCCCGCTATCAGGAATGCCAGCACGTTAGGGATCAGCCCTGGTGCAAGGCCCGTCCATTTCGGAATCCACTCCGCAAAACGCGCCATCGCCAAAGCGGCAAACAGCACCATCGCGCCTTGGGCGAAGTTGAACACCCCTGAGGCTTTGAAGATCAGTACAAAGCCCAGCGCCACCAGCGAGTAAAGCATGCCGGCCATCAAGCCACCGAGCAGTGTTTCTAAGAAAAAACCCATTTTGAAATCCTGTTTTCAGTGTGATGTGCCGAGGTAGGCCGCAATCACATCCGGGTTATTGCGCACCTCTTGCGGCGTGCCATCACCGATTTTTTTACCGTAATCCAGCACCACCACGCGGTCCGAGATGTCCATCACCACGCCCATGTCGTGCTCGATCAACACCACCGTGGTGCCAAACTCGTCGTTGATGTCCAGCACAAAACGGCACATGTCCTGCTTTTCTTCGAGGTTCATGCCGGCCATGGGTTCGTCCAGCAGCAGGACTTTGGGCTCCATTGCCAATGCACGGCCCAGGTCAACGCGCTTTTGCAAACCATAGGGCAGTTGACCCACAGGCGTTTTGCGATGCGCCTGAATCTCCAGAAAGTCGATGATGTGCTCCACGAACTCGCGGTGGCGCATCTCTTCTTTTTCGGCCGGGCCAATTCTTAAAGCCTGCATCAAAATATTCGACTTGATGCGCAGGTTGCGGCCTGTCATCAGGTTGTCAATCACGTTCATGCCCTTGAACAGCGCGAGGTTTTGAAACGTGCGCGCAATGCCCATGGTTGCCACCTGGTGGCTGTCCATGTGGTCAAAGGTCTGGCCCATAAAACTGATGGTGCCTTTTTGCGGCGTGTAGACACCATTGATGCAGTTGAGCATCGAGCTTTTACCAGCGCCGTTGGGGCCAATGATGGCGCGCACCTCGTGCTCACGCACATCAAACGAGATGTCGGTCAGCGCCTTCACGCCGCCAAAACTCAAGGATATATTTTTGACATCGAGAACGATGTCCCCAATCTTTTTGGTTTCCATCACGCTCATGCCGCTGCCTTCACGGGAACAAATATTTTCGCATCGTCAATCCGCAAGGTTGCGCTGACGCTGCCGGTGCGGCCATCTTCAAACTTGACCACGGTTTCAATGAATTGAGAGGTCTTGCCGCCATACAGCGCTTCTACCAGGGGCAGGTATTTGTCGGCAATAAAGCCCCGGCGTACTTTGTTGGTGCGGGTCAACTCGCCATCATCTGCATCAAGCTCTTTGTGCAGAATCAGGAAGCGGCTGATCTGGCTACCCGCCAGCAATGCGTCCGCACTTAAATCGACGTTGACTTTCTCAACGCACTCCTTGACAAGCTGGTAGACCTCGGGCTTTTGCGCAAGGTCGGTATAGCCCGCGTACGAAAGGTTGCGCCGCTCGGCCCAGTTGCCCATCGCATCAAAGTCGATGTTGACCATCACGCAGACTTTTTCGCGGCCATCACCAAAGGCCACCACTTCCTTGATGTGCGGGAAAAACTTGAGCTTGTTCTCCACATATTTCGGCGCGAACATGCCACCATCAAACACGCCGCCTTTCAAGCGGCCCACGTCTTTCACGCGGTCGATGATTTTCAAGTGGCCCTGCGCATCCAGAAAGCCGGCATCGCTGGTGTGGTACCAACCGTCGGCGGTCAGCACTTCGGCGGTGGCGGTTGGGTTTTTGTAGTATTCCTTGAGCAAGCCGGGTGACCGCACCATCACCTCGCCGTTCGCGGCCACCTTGATCTCGACGCCCGAAATCGGAATGCCAACCGTATCCGCCTTCGCCGCGCTGTCGGGCTGCAGGCACACGAACACGGCCGTCTCAGTCGAGCCATAAAGCTGCTTTAAGTTGATGCCGATGGAGCGGTAAAAGGTGAACAAGTCCGGCCCAATGGCCTCGCCCGCCGTGTAGGCCACCCGCACGCGGCTGAAGCCCAGGTTGTTGCGCAGAGCGCCATACACCAGCCAGTTGCCCAGTTGGTATTTGATGCCGTCCATGAACGACACCGGCTTGCCATCCATCTTGGCCGGGCCAACCCGTTTGGCCACATCCATGAAGGCGCTGAACATCTTGCGTTGAAGCACGCCCGCATCCTCCATGCGGATCATCACGCTGGTAAGCAGGCCTTCAAACACACGCGGCGGCGCGAAGTAATAGGTGGGGCCGACCTCTTTGAGGTCGATGGTCGTGGTACTGACTGACTCCGGGCAGTTCACGACGTACCCACACACCAGCCACTGGGCATAGCTGAAGATGTTTTGCCCGATCCACGCGGGCGGCATGTAGGCCAACACTTCCTCCGACTCGGTGAGTTTGTCGAACTCAGCCCCCGCGCGGGCGCGATCGAGCAGCGAGTTGTGGGTATGCACCACGCCCTTGGGATTGCCGGTGGTGCCGGAGGTGAAAAACATCGCGGCCACATCGCCTGACTTGACTTTGCCCACCGCGTCTTTGAAGAACCCGGTGTTCTTCGAGGCAAACGCCTTGCCCCGGCTTGTCAAGTCCTCCAAGGCCACCAAGCCAGCTTCATCGTATTTGCGCAGACCACGCGGATCATCAAAATAGATATGCTGCAGCTGGGGGCATTGCTCGCGAATCTCCAGCAATTTATCAACCTGTTCCTGATCCTCAGCAAAGGCGAAGCGCACCTCGGCGTTATTGATCGGGAAGACGCACTCCAGCGCGGCGGCATCCTGGTACAGCGGAATCGGGACAGCGCCGAGCGCCTGCGCGGCCAGCATCGTCGCGTACAGGCGCGGGCGGTTCGCGCCGACCACCACCATGTGCTCGCCATGGCGCAATCCGGCCTCATGCAAGCCACACGCAATCTGCTCGACCAGTGTCGCCAAGTCTGCCCAAGACAGCGCCTGCCAAATGCCGTATTCCTTCTCGCGCATGGCAGCGGCCAGCGGCCGTTTGGCAGCATGACTCAACAATAGTCCCGGAAAAGTTGTCTCCATCTCTTTGCCTTTTTTTGCGATTCAACAGGGATGCAAATTGCGCGCGATACCGAAGCAGACCGTCGCATACCCACCGTAGTTAGAGCCGAATAATAGGACTTAGTTTGACGTTAGGTTGTCGTTCGGACGACAATTAGGGTCATTCTGCGTAGGTGTTTTCCCTTCGCTTATTGGCAACTTACATGAACGACAACACCCCATTGTTCCTGCGCAAGCGCCAGCTCACGAGCGCAGAGCTTGATGCCATCCCCTGGCTGCAACTCTTGTCTTCCAAGGAGCGTGAGCGCATTGCGGGTGATTTAAAAATCTCCGAAGCCCGCCCTGGCGAGTACGTCTGCCGCGTGGGCCGGCCGATAACGTACTGGATCGGCGTCATCGATGGTTTGTTGAAGATGAGCGCCGACAACGCGCAGGGCATGACCATGACTTTCACCGGTGTGCCGCCCGGCGGCTGGTTTGGCGAAGGTACGGCGTTGAAAAAAGAAAGCTACCGCTACAACATTCAGGCCCTGCGCACCAGCCGCGTCGCGGGCCTGCATGTGGACACCTTTGCCTGGCTGCTGGATCACTCCATCGCCTTCAACCGCTTTGTGATGAATCAGTTGAACGAGCGGCTAAGTCAGTTTATCGCGATGCGTGAGATTGACCGCATGAACAACCCTGACATCCGCGTCGCACGCAGCCTGGCCGCCCTGTTCAACCGAGCGCTCTACCCCGGCGTGGGCGAGGTGCTGCGCATCACGCAGCAGGAGCTGGCCTATCTGGTGGGCCTGTCGCGCCAGCGCGTCAACGAGGCGCTGACCTCGCTACAGGCGCAGGACATCATTCGGGTGGAATACGGCGGACTGCGGGTACTAAGCCTGGCGGCGCTGAGCTCAATGTCAGTACAAAAACCGGAAAAAAATTAACTCTTAGGTTAATTTACTTCCATGAAACACTACAAATTCATGAAATCAGAGTCGCTTAGCACTTTAGCTCTCGTAAAATATACCTACTAAGCTACTATTTATATAGCACATATCAAATGACAAACGTACCGCCACGTAACTCACCGG
>JANOTO010000036.1:0-2115 GCA_031416395.1 Rhodoferax sp.
GCCGCAAACACGTTGAAGCCCAACATCACATACGGCTTGGCCAAGCGGGCAGAGGGCTTGAACGATGCGCGGTAAATCGCAATCGCCTGCATCATCTGCTGCGGCGCAAAATGCGAGGCAAAGGCATACGGTAAGCCCAGCGCGGCGGCCAGTTGCGCGCCAAAGGTGCTGGAGCCCAAGATCCACATCGGCACGTTCAGCCCCGTGCCAGGCACGGCGCGCACGGGCGTGCGCGGTACGTCTGAGAAATACTCCATTAGCTCAATCACGTCTTGCGGGAACTCATCCGAGTCCGAATTCAAATTGCGCCGCATCGCCCGGGCCGTGACTTGATCAGACCCCGGCGCGCGGCCCAGCCCCAGGTCAATGCGGCCGGGGTAGAGCGACTCCAGCGTGCCAAACTGCTCGGCGATCACCAACGGCGAGTGGTTCGGCAGCATGATGCCGCCCGCGCCCACGCGAATGGTCTTGGTGCCGCCCGCCACGTAGCCCATCAGCACGGCAGTCGCGGCGCTGGCAATGCCCGGCATGCCGTGGTGCTCGGCCAGCCAGTAGCGGTTAAAGCCCCATTTTTCAGCGTGCTGCGCCAAGTCTCGGCTGTTGCGAAACGACTGCGCCGCGTTGCTGCCTTCAAGAATGGGCGAGAGGTCTAAAACTGAGAGTGGGATCATAGGAATGCGTGCCCGGTGGAGAAGATTTCTCTATTGTCCGGTAAAGTGGTCAATGCTGCACCGTGAGAGGACACCATGACCCTGGCTCAAACCGATCAGACTGAATTTCGCCCAAATCCCGAGCGCGTGCTCGCAGATTTATGGCAGTTGAGCGGGCTTGACCCTTCAGCTTTGCGCCATGCAGTTTTGACCGGTCAAGACCCGGTGATGCCGTCTTCATGCGCCGTCGGCACCGCAGCCCAAACCTCGATTGCCGCTGCCGCGCTGGCCGCCTGTGAGCTGGGTCACTTGCGCGGTCAATCGCGTCAAACCGTCAGCGTCGACATGACCCACGCCTCACTCGAATGCACCGCATGGTTCAGCCTTGATGGCAAGGTGCCCCCGATGTGGGACAAATTCTCAGGTACCTACCGCTGCGCCGACGGCTGGGTGCGCATCCACACCAACTTTGCCCACCACCGCGATGGCGCTCTGGCGCTCATGGGGCTTGACGCTGCAACCGCCTCGCGCGCGGATGCTGAAGGCTTCATGCGCGCGCAAAGTGCGCTCGCCTTCGAGCAAGTCGCCGCAGACGCAGGCCTGGTCGTGGCAGCCATCCGCACGTTTGATGAATGGGATGCCAGCCCGCAAGGCCAAGCCGTGGCAAAGCAGCCCTTGATCAGTTTCGAGAAAATCGGCCATGCGCCGCCCCGCGCACTGCCCGCTTTGCCACTTTCTGCCAAGCCGCTGCACGGCCTGCGCGTGCTCGACCTAACCCGCATCTTGGCCGGCCCCGTGTGCGGCCGCCAGCTCGCTGCATATGGCGCCGACGTGATGCTGGTCAACGCGCCGCACCTGCCCAATATCGACTCAATTGCCGACACCAGCCGTGGCAAGCTCTCCTGCTTCATTGACCTGCGCAGCTCTGCGGGCCAAGCCGCGCTGCAACAGTTGGCGCAAACTGCCCACGTCTTCGTGCAAGGCTACCGTCCCGGCGCGCTGGCAGTCTTTGGTTTTGATGCGGCGGCACTGGCCAAGCAAAGCCCGGGCATCGTCTGCGTGTCGTTGTCCGCCTATGGCGACCAAGGCCCGTGGGGCACACGGCGCGGTTTCGATTCTCTTGTTCAAAGCGCAATGGGCTTCAACCATGCGGAAAGCGAGGCTGCTGCAAGCGACTCGCCCAAGCCCCTGCCTGTGCAAATTCTGGACTACGGCACAGGTCATTTGATGGCTTACGCCACCGCCGCAGCCTTGCAAAAACAACAGCAAGAGGGCGGCAGTTGGCATGTGCGACTCAACCTGGCGCGCACCGGCCAGTGGCTGCGCAGCCTGGGGCGGATCAGCAACGGCCTGGCAACGAAGATGCCGGATCGTGCGCCGTATCTGGAAACGGCGGCGTCAGGTTACGGCGAACTGGTGGCGGTCAAGCACAGCGCGCACATGTCTGCAACGCCACCCGGCTGGG
>JANOTO010000037.1:0-11800 GCA_031416395.1 Rhodoferax sp.
GGCGGCAAAAATCTCGGCGACGCGAGCGCGTTCTTGGATTAGTTTTTTGATATCGTCATCTGCGATCAGCAGCTCATGCAGGCCGATTCGGCCTTTGTAGCCGGTGTTGTTGCATTTGGGGCAGCCGACGTGGCGATAAAACTTGAGCTGGCCTTCGAGGCCGTATATTTCTACCCAGTGGTCGAGCAGTTTTTGGGTTTCGCCCTCGTAGTCGGCCTTCCAGGCTTTGGAATGGCGAAGCTCTTCGGCGTATTCGGCTAGGAATTTTTTAAGCTCAGAACCATTCGGTACATAAGCTTCTTTGCAGTCGCATAGCTTTTTGGCCAGGCGCTGGGCCAGGATGCCTAACAAGGCATCGGCAAAGTTAAACGGGTCCATGCCCATGTCGAGCAGGCGGGTGATGGACTCGGGCGCGGAGTTGGTGTGCAAGGTGGAGAACACCAAGTGGCCGGTGAGCGAGGCTTCAACGCCCATGGACACGGTTTCTTTGTCGCGCGACTCGCCGACCATGATGATGTCGGGGTCGGCCCGCAAGAAGGCGCGCATTACCAATGCGAAGTCGATACCGGCTTTGCGGTTGATTTGAACTTGGCGCAGGCCTTTTTGCGTGATCTCGACCGGGTCTTCAGCCGTCCAGATTTTGGTGTCGGTCTTGTTCAGGTGTTTGAGGATGGAGTGCAGGGTGGTGGTTTTGCCGGAGCCGGTGGGGCCGCAGACGTAGAACAGGCCATAGGGCTTTTCAACCGTTTTAATCACACGCTCTTTGTTGTGAGGTGTAAGCCCTAACTTGTCTAACGGAATAGGTTCGCCAGCTGCCAAGATACGCATGACCACGTCTTCAACGCCACCTGCTGACGGAATGGTGGCGACGCGCAACTCGATATCCAGCGGGCCGTATTTTTTGAACTTGATTTTGCCGTCTTGCGGCTTGCGGCGCTCGGAGATGTCGAGGTCACACATGATCTTCAGGCGCGTCACCATTGCCTGGCGGTAGTGTGCGGGCACTTCGATGTAGGGCATCAAGCTGCCGTCAATCCTGAAGCGGATGCCGGTTTTGAATTTGCCGGGCATCGGCTCGATGTGGATGTCGGACACCTTCTGGTTGTAGGCATCAATGATGACTTTATTGACAAACTTGACCAGCTCATTGTCGGCGGCGGCAGACTCCAGTGAGTCGTCGTTGGAGCCGTCGTCCATCGGCGCGCCACTCATGTCGGCCAGCAGGTCGTCGATGCTGCCGCCCTCCACGGTCGCGCCAAAAATCTGCGCCATGGTTTCGGCAAACTCGGCTTGCGTGGTGACCCGGTAGGCAAATTTGTTGATTTTTGGGAATACCTGCGGCACCACGCGGGCACCGCGAACGGCCTCGGGGTCGACGCACATGATGACCAGGCCCTCTGGCGACTCCTCCAACGGCAGCCAGCCTTGGCCGGTCACAAAGTCTTTTTTCAGCGCGCCGTGCAGCATCTCGGAGCGAATTCGCCCGGGGTTGAACGGTTCATAAGGCACGCCAAAGAACTTGGCGAGCGATGGGCCAATTTGCGCGGGCTTGGCGCTGTAATTGGTGATCAGCAGGTGTTCGACGGTTTTGCCTTCTTCTCGCGCATCCAAAATGCATTGCTGAAGTTCCTCGGGAGTGATGATGCCGTCTGCCACCAAGCCGTCGTACTTGGTCAATATCTTCTTCGGGCTGTCGTCAACTTTCAGTACACGCTGCCGAATGGCAGTGGCGAGCGTTTTGCAAAGCTGGGAGACACCTTCGACTTCAAGTTCGCTGAACTGCTGGTTGCTCTTGTTGTTGATGATCTGCAAAACACCTTGAAGCGTATCGCCCTCGATGATCGGGGCCACCAACATTTGCTTGGTGCGGTAGCCGGAACGTTTGTCGACCTCTTTGAGGAACATCAAGCCTGGATGAATCTGCTTGAGCGCTACGTCATCGTAAACATCGGCAAGATTGATCAGCTTTTTGCTGAAGGCGGCGTAGCCGGCGAGGCTCTGCGGGGAGATGGGCAGCTTCAAATCACGGCTGCTGTTCAGGCCAGTTTTGATTTTGGAAATGATGGAGGTTTTGTCTTCGGTCACCCGGTACAGCGTCAAGCGATCAGCATTCAAGAGCTTGCAGATATCTTGGCTGGCCTCCAGCATGAGCTGCTCGACGTTGTCGGTCTCGTGAACGCGCGCGGTGACTTGCTGGAGTTGGCGGTAAAACAGCGCTTCAAAGGTGGTGCCCCGCTTTTCAACAGGCAACTGCTGCGAGTCTACAAATGCCTGATCCAGCGATTTTGCAGACGAAGGCGGTTTAAGGACGGCGCTCATACTTCAAACTCCTGGCCCGCACGCAGCCAGCGAATGTCGTGGGAAACGTTGGGGCCGTTGACCGCTGTCTCGTCAAACTTTTGTATTTCAGCCATGATCAATGCAGTTTCCGCCGGCTTGGTATGTGTGATGTAGATAGGATACTTCTTTTCGCGGGAGATGAAGTCCAATTCGCTGGCCAGCACCATGGGTGAAAGGTGCAAGCTTAATTTGGCCAGATCTTTCTCGCGGTTGCTGAAGGCTGTCTCAATGACCAGCATGGCGACATTGAGTTCGTTGACGCGCTTCCAAAAGGCCGGGTTGCGCTCAGTATCGCCGCTGAACACCCAACAGCCACTGCCCGCCGTCAAAGCGTAACCCACTGCTGGCACCGTGTGGACTGCGGGCAGCACTTCAATGAGCTTGCCCTTGAGTTGCAAAGTCTGCCCCGTTTTGATCTCATGAAATGAAACAAAAGGTGCTTCGGGGCTGGGAATGCGGCTGAAATCGGGCCAGATCACATCGTTAAAAATATGCGTTCGCAGGGCTTCAATGGTTCCTGCCAGCGCATGAATCTGCAGGGGAGACACACGCCGCGCGGCGCAGGCATCGACCATGAGCGGCAGGGCCGCAATGTGGTCCAAGTGCGAATGCGTTAGAAAAACTTGGTCAATCTTGCGCATTTCATCCAGCGTCAAATCGCCCACACCGGTACCCGCGTCAATCAGCACATCGTCGTCAATCAGAAAGGACGTTGTCCGGCAGTCTTTGGCAATGGCGCCTGAGCAGCCCAGCACACGAACCTTCATCGAGCATCCTCATTTAGTGTCATAGTTGGTCGCGCCGTCCCATTCCGGATCAAAGGGAAGCATTCTCATGGAGGCTACACGCTCCGAGTACAGTTGGTAAAGGTATTTTTTTGCATTTGCGCGGCTTAAGTTGATCAGCAGCACATCGGACTGATCCCAATCCTGAATACGGTAGGCTTTGACGAAGTTGGCCCAGGTTTTAAGCTCAGTCACTGAATCTGCTGGCAACTGGCCCGCAATGGCGAGCGGGTAAAAAATGCCGACGGCCTGGTCTTTGCCCTTCACGCGAACTTTGTCGAGTTCTTGCCAGGCAAAACCGGGGGCTAGCCTGCGGGTGGTTTCGCTCACCACGATGTCAACACCGTAGTTTTTTGACAGCCCCTCCAGCCGCGAGCCCAAATTGACGGCATCGCCAATCACGGTGTAGCTGCGCCGGATGTTGGAGCCCATGTCGCCCACGCACATGGTGCCCGTGTTCAATCCGATACCGATACCAATTTCAGGAATGCCCTTTTTGCGGTGATCGTCATTGATCTCCTTGATGGCCAGTGACATTTGCATGGCGGCTGTCACGGCAAGCTGGGCATGCTCATTGGTCTCAACCGGCGCTCCCCAAAACGCCATTACGCAATCACCCATGTACTTGTCAATCGTGCCGCGGTTGGCGCGAATCAGGCTGGTCAAACGGCTGAACACACCTGTCAACAACGCCTGCAGTTGCGTGGGTTCCATCTGCTCCGACATTTTGGTGAAGCCGCGCATATCGCAGAACATGACGGTCATCTCCTTGTTGCTGGCCTTCATGCTGTAGCTGTCAGGGTCTTTGACCATTTCGTCCACCAGTTCAGGCGGCACATAGGTGCCAAATAGATTGGCCAATTCGCGTTTGGAACGGCTCTCGTCAAAGTAGCTATAACTCATGTTGAGGGCGAAAGCGGCGGCTGTCATGGTGATCGCTGCCGCCAGCGGAAACACCAGCCCGCCGGACAAATAGAGCCAAAAATTAGCACCCACCAACGCCAGCAAAACGCAGGCACTCAACATCATTGCGCGCGCGGCGGACAGGAGCGGCAAAGCGAAGGCCAATGTCAAACCGACCAGCACCAGCAGCAATACGTCGTAACCCACCGCATAGTCGGGCTTGTAAAGCTCTTTGCCATCGAGCAACCCGGAGATCACGTTGGCGTGCGCCTCGACCCCCGGGAAACCGTCGCCCACGGGCGACGTGCGGTTGTCTTGCAGCCCCGGCGCAGTGGTGCCCATGAGGACGATCTTGCCTTTCAAAGACTCGGCTGGCAGCGCTTTTGACAGTACATCCGATGCCGAAAAGTACTTGAAAGAGCCGCCGCTGGGCCCACCCAAACCCCGGTACGGAATGAGCACCGACACCGTCTCATCCACTGGAATCGCCAACGATTTGCTGCCCTGCTTGAGCTGGATGCTCTCCAAGCCGTGGTAGTTGCGCGGCATCAGACGTTCTTGTGGAAAGCCAGGACGCACCTCGGGCGAACCGGCCAGCAGTCGAAACATAGCAAGTGACAATGATTCGTAATACCTGCCCTGATGCTCGGCAATCAGCGGCAACGAACGCACGACACCGTCGGGCTCAGCAATCGGCGTGAAGTGCCCGGCAACGGGCGCCGCTTTAGCCAGTAGTTCAATGTTGGAACCAAACCCGCTGAACGCGGCAAATCTAATCGGGCGGCCCTGCAAAGCCTCAGCCGTCATGACGGGTGCGGGCAATACCCCGGAGGTGCGCCCTCCGCGATCACTGGTGAAGTAATAGCCCATGACGATGGGCCGCTTCTCCAGTGATTTTGCAAACGCTGCATCAAAGTCCAGGCGGGCACGAAGACTTTGCAGTTTTTCGGCAAATGCTGGCTGGTCTTTCAGTTCGTTTTGAGCCAGCGCATCCAGCGTTTGCAAGCCCGAGCTGGCATCGGTCTCGGCAAAGACGATGTCAAATCCCAGGATGGCGATCTTCTGGCGATCAAACAGTTCATCCGTGAGCGCGGCCATTTTGTTGCGGCCCCAGGGCCAGCGACCGACCTCGGCCAGACTCTTTTCGTCGATGTCGATGATGACGATTCGCTCGTCCAGAGTCTCGGGCATCGTGGCCTTCAACCGGGTGTCGTAAATGATGTCGTCAAGGCGTTGCAGAACGCCAATTTGAAGAATGCCAAAGGCATGCAGAAGCGCAAAAAACAGCGGCACCAGGGTGACCAGGATTCGGGGCCAGTGCTTCAAAACGGATTGCATCAAACCCCCGAAACACGTGTGTGGTGGCAGCCCCAGAAATCAGTTGGAAGCCGTTAGAACCGAGTTGGCTCCGTAGCCGGCAAAAAAAACACCAAATGAATCAGGACTGGATGAACTGCATTTGTGTACCAGCGAGCTCAATCAGGTCGCCGTTTTTCAGTGAAACTGGATCCACTCCGATCGGCGAGCCATTGAGCGTGGGATTGCCAGCACCCTCGACATGGTGAACCACAAAACCGTGATTCCGTTTGGTGATTGCGGCTACAGCCACACCTGGCTTGCCAATCGTGGTCACGACCTTGGTCAGCGGGACTTCGCGGCCCGACGCGGCACCCGAGAGCACTTTGATGGAGGCACGGCTGAAGCTGCCAAAGCCGGATTCAGGTGCAGCTATGGGTGCGCGTACTGCCGGAGGTGCCTGGTGCGACGCGGCCAATGCCGCCGCCATACTGGGGCGAACCATCATGGTTTTTTCGTAACCCTGCTCAGCCGCCTCATTGACAAACTTGATCTTGTATTTGCCCACTTCCACCACATCACCGTTTTGCAGCGACTGCTTTTTGGCCGCCTTGCCGTTCACGTAAGTGCCGTTGGTGCTGTTCAAGTCTTCAAGGTAGACCTCGTTGGCGGTCATCTGCAACACAGCATGCTCGCCGCTGACGGCCAAATTATCGATGACGATATCGTTATAAGGCCTACGTCCTAACGTAGTTCTGTCCTTGGTCAACTGGACTTCCTTGATCACTACTCCGTCAATCGACACGATCATTTTCGGCATGACCGACTCCTATTCTTGAAATTTCTGAATAAACACTTAAGCACACTATTTTCTCAGCAAACGGCGAATCAAACCCAATTTTTCGCCACCCGCCTCAACCTGAACCAGCAAAACCGAGATGTTATCCCGCCCGCCGTGCTCATTCGCAATCTCAACGAGGTGATCCGCTTTTTGCGCTATGGCCCGGTCTGAGTCCACGATGCTCGCAATTTCAACATCATCGACCATATCCGAGAGGCCGTCCGAACACATCACATACAGATCGCCGAGCTGCACTTCATGTTCGTTGAGCTCCAGCGATACGCTATCGTCCACCCCCAGAGCGCGCGTCACCAGGTTTTTATACGACGATGTTGCCGCCTGCTCCTGGGTCAACAAGCCGGCATCCATTTGCTCTTGCAGCAAGGAGTGATCTTTGGTGATCTGCTCAAAAATGCCCTCTCGCAGACGGTAGCACCGTGAGTCGCCAATATGCCCCAAGATCAGCCGTGTGCCCTGAAAAACGGCCACAACGAGGGTGGTTCCCATGCCCTGGTATTGCGAATTGGAATTCGCGGCGTTGAAAACAGAACGATTCGCGTTGTCCACGCAAATTTCCAACGCACGGCGGATTTCCTTGACCGTGGCCTGCCGTCCGGCTTCTGACAGCCAACGCGACATTTCAGATTTGATGAACGCCGTGGCCATCCCGCTGGCGATCTCCCCGGCGTTGTAGCCGCCCATGCCGTCGGCCAGAACGCCCAGGCAGGTGACATCGTCAAAGGCTACGGAATCTTCGTTGTTGTCCCTGGTACGGCCTGGGTCAGTCTTCATGCAGAACGTGTAAATCATTGCTTGATTGGGGCTGGATCTTTGGGTTAGATCTCGATGTCGGGGACTACGCGTGGAACGCTTGGCCCAGGCTTCGGTGCCACGGGTGCCGCAGGTGGTGCGGCAGCTGAAGCGGGCGCTGACGCAGCATCAGAAGGTGATTTGTACATTTTGGTTTTGTCAAAATCGGGATTCCCAGTTCGCGAATAGATTTGGGTTGCTGGGTAATTATCAGGGACTGATTTAGCAGCAGGCAATGCACCCGTCAGGCCGGGTCTTTCCGAAGCTTTAAAAGGACGCTCCTGACCCGCGTCCGGCGACATAACCGCTATGACCGCGCGCAGGTCGGCGGCGAACTGATCGCCGTTCTGGTACCGCGTTTCGGGCCGCTTACTTAGTGAAAGTGCCACCAGGTCGGCCAAGCTTTGTGACAGATCCCGGCGAATCACCCGGATGTCCGGAGCCTCTTCATTGGCAATTTTGTACATCAGCTCGGCCATGGATTCACCGCGAAACGGCAATACGCCAGCAAGCATCTGGAACAGCATCACACCCAGGGAATACAGATCAGAGCGGCCGTCGACTTTTTTGCCCGCCAACTGTTCGGGCGACATGAAACTGGGTGTACCTAAGACCATTCCGGTTTTGGTTTTGCTGGAGTCGGTAATGCGTGCAATGCCAAAGTCGGTCACCTTGACGGTGTCACTGCCAAGCTCGTACATGATATTGGCGGGCTTGATGTCCCGGTGCACCACATTCTGCCTGTGTGCGTACGCAAGCGCCTCCGCCACGCGTGCCACGATGGACAACACCTTGGGCGCAGGTAGCAGTTGACCATCTTTGCAATAGTCCACCAGGTCTTTGCCTTTGAGAAACTCCATCGCGATGTAAGCAAGATCATGCTCTTCGCCTGCATCAAAAATGGTGACAATGTTTTGGTGTTGCAATCGCCCAGCCGTTTCCGCTTCGCGGAAAAACCGTTCGCGCGCGTCCACCAGTTCGTCGCCGTCAAACTCCTCGCTCAAAGCCATCGTCTTGATCGCCACGACGCGGCCAATTTTCGGGTCTTTGCCGAGATAGACAACACCCATCGCGCCTTTGCCCAATTCTTTCTCAACTTGGTAACGGCCAAGCATCGGCTTCTCCACACCGCCCCCGTCCAGCAGCATGGTGCCGCCAGGGTGCGAACCGCTGCCACCCAGCATCACGGTTTCTGACAGGTTTTTGGCGCGGCTCAGTTTGGACTTAATGTCTTTATAGTCTTTGTTGAAGACGGCCATGTGCTCATACACGGCCTGGGCTTTGTTGAATTGCCGCTTGCGCTCAAAATCAAGCGCCAGGCTGTACAGATTGCCCATCACCGCCTCATTCATCGGCACGCGGCGAAAGCGGTCAAACGAAGCATCCAGCTGACCCTGGCCCTGCAAAGCCAGGCCCATCATGCGGCTGGTTTCTGCAGATTCTTCATCGGACTTGATCTTGCCCGCTTCGGTGAGCAGGAACCGCTTTGTAGTGAGCGCTAAATACCCAAGCAACAGCAACGCCGCTGGAAAGACCATTTTTAACCACAACGCGCTGCTTGAGAGCAGCCAAAACTCTGCTGCCAGCAGCGCCACAAAAAATACCGCCGTGAGCGCTGCGGCCATGCCCGCAGACAGTCGAGGCAAGGCCACCAGAATGTACCCAGCCACCAGCAGGAACACCCCCAACGTCGCCCACAGCCCCCAAGTGGGTTGTACGATAAAGTGCTCGCTCAAAATACTGGAGGTCACGTGCGCAATCGTCTCAGCGGGAGTCAAGCCTGGGTGACCGGGCACCGGGAACAGCGTGCCGACCCCTTGGGCTGTGGCGCCAATAATGACGACCTTGTTCGCGTATTTGGAAGAGGGGATCTTGCCGCTCAGCACGTCGTAAAAAGAATCTGTCACAAACGCTGGCTTGCCATCGCGTCCCTTGTAGAACTGCGGCAACATCGTGGCAGCTTCGTCCGTCTTGATACGCAGTTTGCCAATTTGCACTGAATCGCCTGCGTTCAATTTGATGTCAGCCACAGTCAGGTTCAAGCTGTTAACGGATGCGAGCAACGCCATTGAGGGCACTGCTTTGCCGTGAAAGTTGACCAAGAGCGGCTCGTTGCGCACTGCACCGTCAATGTCTTGTAGTTGATTGAGGTGCCCAACTCCGGCAGCGGCAGCGCCAATCGATTCGAGCGGCTGCTGGCTTTTGATCGCAGGAACGGAGAAGCCTTTGGTTTCGTCGAGCGCACTTTTCAGCGCAAAACCGGGTAATGGGCTATCGGGCTTGCCCTGAGGCTCTCCGAGCACGAAAACCGACGGAACCAATACATTGCCGGCTCGCCCGATGCTGTTGGCCAGAATCGCATCGGTATCCAGCGCTTGCTCAGCCTCCGCAATCACTTTGGACAACTCCTGGTTGGTGGACTGCTGGCCGGTTATGAATTCCACGGTGGCACTCGCGGATGGAACCGCCAGCACGTCCTTCATTTTGCGGATAAAACTCAGACCACGGTCAACCTGCGGTTCAAAAAAGAAGGCGGTGTGGACGATGGTCTTGGCTTTTGCGGCAGACAACTGGTCGATCAGCCTGGCGTGAACATCACGCGGCCATGGCCAGCGACCAATATTGGCAATGCTTTGGTCATCAATGGCGATGACCGCAATTCTGTCGGACGGCGCACGGCTGCTGCTGGTGCTGGCAAAGTCGTAAAAGCGACGCTCCAGTGAGCCAAAAAAGTCAGTGGCGGAATGAAAAAAAACGACGGCTACAACGACAACGAAGCCGGCAAACCAATCGGTTTGCCAGAATTTTTTTCCTCCGTTGAATGAATCTTTTGCCACATCCCGTCCCTACAGAAACCGCCACTCCCACCCGACACGACTCGGCTGGTGACCCTTGCCCGCCCCCGGTGCAGGCGGCGCGTAACAAAGGTTCCCAACGTTATCAGACACCGCCTTTGCAGACAAGGGCGTTGTTCACGAAGTCTTGTCGTTTTTATGCGAATGCTTCCCGCTCCAAACGACGTCAGACCTTGGCTGTAGCTGAATTCCGGGACGCGATCACCTTCCCGAGAACCAACACCACGACTGCCCCCGCAACAGCGCAAGCGTATTCCAAGGGCTTGCTTGCAGGCACCAGCCCCTTCAACGCAGGATCGGTATAAGCCATTTGCCCTGCAATCCAGCCCAAAAGCATGCCGCCCAAAGTAATAATGATTGGGAAATTCTCCATCAGCTTAAGCACGATTTGGCTGCCACCCACAATGATGGGAATGCTGACCAATAAACCAAAAATCACCAGCGCCAGTTGATGCTGGCCCGCGCTTTCTGCGGCACCCGCAATCGCCAGCACGTTGTCCACGCTCATCACCAAGTCGGCGACGATTACGGTTTTGACGGCACTCCAAAGCTTGTCGCTGGCATTGATATTTGAGTGCGCATCGTCATGCTCAGGCAGCAGCAGCTTGACGCCAATCCACACCAGCAAAATCGCCCCGACCAGTTTCAGATACGGTACGGCCAGCAATGTCAGTGCAAATGCAATCAGGATGACACGCAGCACAATCGCACCTGCGGCGCCATAAATAATGCCCAGCGTTCGCTGTTTGGGTGGCAATTTGCGGCAAGCCAGCGCAATCACTACGGCGTTGTCGCCGCCCAGCAGGATGTCGATCATGATGATTTGACCGACGGCCAGCAAGAAACTGGGGGTTAGAAAAGCTTCCATATCGACTCGCTACGTTTCCAGGCAAATTTGTCACAACCAACGAAGCCAGAACCCTGGCCTAAATGAGCGCCTTGAGCAGCTTGGCCATTTCAGACGGGTTGCGAGTGACTTTGAAGCCGCACTCTTCCATCACCGCCAATTTCGCGTCCGCTGTATCGGCACCACCCGAAATCAGCGCGCCCGCATGGCCCATGCGCTTGCCGGGAGGTGCGGTCACGCCAGCGATGAAGCCGACGATGGGTTTTCTCATGTTGGCTTTGCACCAGCGGGCGGCTTCCGCCTCATCGGGGCCACCGATTTCGCCGATCATGATGACGGCATCTGTGTCCGGGTCATCGTTAAACATGCGCATGATGTCGATGTGTTTGAGCCCATTGATCGGGTCGCCCCCGATGCCGACGGCGCTGGACTGGCCCAGGCCAATCTCAGTCAATTGACCCACCGCTTCATACGTAAGAGTGCCCGAGCGGCTGACCACGCCAATGCGGCCCTTGCGGTGAATGTGACCTGGCATGATGCCGATCTTTATCTCTTCCGGCGTAATGAGGCCGGGGCAGTTCGGGCCGAGCAGCAGTGTCTTCTTGCCGCCAGCCGCTTCTTTTGCCTTCATCTTGTTGCGCACTTCCAGCATGTCGCGCACCGGGATGCCTTCGGTGATGCAGATCGCCAAGTCGAGGTTGGCCTCCACCGCTTCCCAGATTGCGGCCGCAGCGCCGGCTGGCGGCACGTAAATGACACTGACCGTCGCGCCAGTTTGGCTGGCCGCTTCTTTGACCGAGCCAAAAATGGGGATGTCAAAAATCTTCTCGCCCGCCTTTTTTGGGTTCACGCCCGCGACGAAACAGTTTTTGCCATTGGCGTATTCCTGGCATTTCTCGGTGTGGAACTGACCGGTCTTGCCGGTGATACCTTGGGTGATGACGCGCGTGTTTTTGTTGATCAGGATAGACATGCTTTTTCCTTACGCTTTGAGAGCAGCAACCACTTTTTGAGCCGCTTCGGCCATCGAGTCGGCGCTGATGATCGGCAGGCCGCTCTCAACCAGCATCTTCTTGCCTAGTTCCTCGTTGGTGCCCTTCATGCGCACGACCAGCGGCACGCT
>JANOTO010000038.1:0-2398 GCA_031416395.1 Rhodoferax sp.
TGGAGGCATCGCGCCAGGCCGTCTACACGGTCGCATTCTTTTGCTTCTGGCTGATCGCCATGGCCAGCAATGCCTTGGTATTGTGGTTGCACAAACCAGCGCAGATCATTAATGACACCATTGCGGATTGACGATTCCGCAAAGTGCGAACCTAGTGCAAACCACTCTGGCCGTAACGGCACTGTTGATGGGCTTGGCGGGCGGGCCCCACTGCGTTGCCATGTGCGGCGCGGCGTGCGCGGGGATTGGCATGGCTGGTGGCACGCCCAACGGCACGAAGATTAACGTTGGGGGCGCTGCCCTCATCACGCCCATGACGCGGTCACTCTGGATTTTCCAGATCGGTCGTGTCATTGGCTATTCCGCATTGGGCGGCGTGGCGGCCGCATCCATGCAGGGCTTGGGCTGGCTCAGCATTCAGTCTGCCGCGCTCAGACCAATCTGGACGCTGTTTCACGTCGCCGCGGCGCTGATGGGCTTGATGCTGCTGTGGCAGGCGCGCCAACCCGTCTGGCTGGAGAATTCTGCGCGAAAGGTGTGGCGCGGGGTGCGCACTGCGACCCACGGGATGAATCGCGGCGCAGCGCCCTTGACGATTGGGGTTCTGTGGTCTCTGCTGCCGTGCGGGCTGCTTTATTCTGCACTGCTGGTGGCGGCGATGTCGGGCAACGCGCTGGAAGGCGCTGCGGTGATGGCACTGTTTGCGGTGGGCAGTGGCCTATCTCTGATGGTTGCGCCATGGTTGTGGTTGCGGATGCGCGCGCGCGGCTCAAGATCACTACAGAGCAAAGACGATGGCGGAAAGTGGGCCATCAGAACCGCAGGCTTGGCGCTGTTTGCCACGTCTGGTTGGGCGCTTTGGATGGGGCTGGTTCACGATACCGCACCTTGGTGCATCACGCCTTGACACTCATTGTCAAAAATTAACCTCAAGGTTAATTTATTCCCTAAAATATCATTTCATCCGAAATTATGAATAAAATAGGGCTCTAGCTCTCGAATAATATACATAAATAGCTATTTATTATATAGCAACAGAAGCCTCATCGCGCAATCACTGTGCGTTCAATCAAGCGGTCATCGCCCAGCACAATCATCGAAAACAGCAACTCGTTCAGCGAATTGGCCCGTTTGGTCTTACGCGCCAGCAAAGGCGTTGCATGCGGATTCAGCACGATGAAATCGGCCTCGCAGCCGACTTGCAGATTGCCCACAGAGGGTTTGCCGCCCTTGCCATCCAACCCCAAAACCCGCGCTGCGCCACCGGTGTGCTGCCACCACAAATGCTGCGGACTAACCGACACGCCCGGCTTGGTTTGCCCTTCCCGCCCCACGTAGTAAGCCGCCAGCATGGTGTGAAATGGGCTGAAGGATGTGCCACCGCCCACGTCGCTGGCCAGGCCGTAGTTGAAGCCAACGCGATCTGCACCGGCATAGTCAAAAAAGCCGCTGCCCAAAAACAGGTTGCTGGTGGGACAGAACGCCGCGGCTGCGCCCGTTTCGCGCATCAAGGCACGATCCGCATCGTCAAAATGAATGCAATGCGCGTAGATGGCCCGCTCGCGCATCAAGCCAAAATCAGCGTAGGTCGACAAATAGGAGCGCGACTGGGGGAACAACTCGCGTGCCCATTTGATTTCGTCTTTGTTTTCTGCGACGTGCGATTGAATCCACACGTCGCCATACTTGGCCGCCAGCTCGCCCGCACCGCGCAGTTGCGCATCGGTGCAGCCGGGCGCCCAGCGCGGTGTGATGGCATAGCCCAGGCGATTTTTACCATGCCACTTTTGGATCAACGCCTCGGTGTCGATCAGGCTTTGCTCCGTCTGATCGCGCACGCCATCCGGGCAATGGCGGTCTTGCAGGCACTTGCCTGTGATCAATCGCATGCCCGCCGCGCGCGCCTGCGCGAAGAGCGCATTGACCGATGGCACATGCGATGTGGCAAACGCCAGCGCCGTGGTCACACCGTTGCGCAAGAGCTCGGCGATGTAAAACTCGGCGACTTGGGTGCTGTAGGCGTCTGACGAAAAACGCGCCTCCTCAGGGAAGGTGTAGTTTTCAAGCCAGGGCAGCAGGCCCGCTGCGGGAGAGCCGATCACATCGGTCTGCGGGAAGTGCGAGTGCAGGTCAATAAACCCGGGAGCGATGATGCGGCCAGGAAGGTGCTCGACATCGACGTGGGGGTAGCTTCCAACTACGTCGCGATAAGGCCCCACGGCTTGCACCGTCTCAACGCCACTGGGGCCTGGGCCAACGACCAGCAGGCCGTCTTCTTCATAAATTGCGGAGTTTTGTGGCGCTGAAAGAGGGACAAATCGAAGGATCGCGGCGCGGTAAGCTTTCATGTCGACAAGATTACCGCAAATCAATGCCGTTTTTACTTTGCAAGCTTGCC
>JANOTO010000039.1:0-5242 GCA_031416395.1 Rhodoferax sp.
AGGAACATCTTTCCGGGCTGTAGGCGCCATTTGCGCACGATTTTGTTCTCGGGCACGGGCAGCACGCCGGACTCTGAGCCCATGATCACCAAGTCATCATCGGTAATACAGTAGCGGCTGGGGCGCAGGCCATTGCGATCCAACGTGGCACCGATCTGGCGACCATCGGTGAACACGATAGAGGCTGGGCCGTCCCACGGTTCCAGCATGGCTGCGTGGTATTCATAAAACGCTTTACGGCGCTCGTCCATGGTGGTGTGCTGCTCCCACGGCTCGGGGATCATCATCATCACAGCCTGACTGATGGGGTAGCCGGCCATCGTCAGCAGCTCCAGGCAGTTGTCAAACGTGGCGGTATCAGACTGGCTGGCAAAGCTGATCGGGTAGAGCTTTTGAAGGTCGTCGCCAAGCACGGGGGAGGACATAACGCCCTCACGCGCCTTCATCCAGTTGTAGTTGCCCTTGACGGTGTTGATCTCGCCGTTGTGCGCCACATAGCGGTACGGGTGCGCCAGCGGCCATTCGGGGAAGGTGTTGGTCGAGAAGCGCTGATGCACCAAGCCCAATGCCGAGACGCAGCGCACGTCTTCCAGATCAAGGAAGTAGGTGCCAACTTGATCTGCCAGCAGCAAGCCTTTGTAGACCACGGTGCGGCTGGACATGCTGGGCACGTAATATTCTTTGCTGTGCTTGAGGTGCAGGTTCTGGATGGCCGCGCTGGCGGTTTTACGAATCACGTACAGCTTGCGCTCCAGCGCGTCCTGCACGATGACATCGTTGCCGCGACCGATGAACACTTGGCGCAAAATCGGCTCTTTGGCGCGCACGTTGGGCGACATCGGCATTTCGCGGTTGACAGGCACATCGCGCCAGCCCAGCAGCACCTGGCCCTCAGCCTTGATCGCACGCTCCATCTCCTGCTCGCAGGCTTGGCGGCTGGCGTGCTCTTTGGGCAAGAAGATCATGCCCACGCCATATTCACCAGGCGCAGGCAGCATCACGTTTTGCGCCGCCATCTCCTCGCGATAAAGCGCATCCGGCAACTGAATCAAAATGCCCGCGCCATCGCCCATGAGCTTGTCTGCCCCCACAGCGCCCCGGTGATCCAGGTTCTCCAGAATCTTCAGCGCGTTTTTTACGATATCGTGGCTCTTGTGCCCTTTGATGTGCGCTACAAAGCCGACACCGCAAGCGTCATGCTCGTGGTCAGCCGAATACAAACCGTGTTGTTGCAGATGGGAAATCTCAGCAGCCGTGGTCATGGCGCACTCCTAAATATCAAATTGGAGAACAATTTTAGTGCAGCGCAGCAACATCTTCAAATAAATTAATTGGGGTCAGATTCCAATTAATTCTCAAAAAATCCACAAATCAATTAATTAGGGACATATTGAAATCAAGAAATAGTCTTTGCAATTCAAATGGTTGCGTCTTTTGATGGTTTGTTTTTGACCAGCATTGGCCTTCCTGCGAACGCCCGTACCACCCGGCGATTCGTCTGCTTTTGCAGATCGCTTACGTAACTGACCTCGCCCAAAGCCCAGCCTCTGAGGGCTGATTGCGTCAAATCAGACTGCTGCTGCTGGCTGACACCTGCTCGCACGAGCAGCGCATAAGCGGCCTCCCTGGCAAACGGGGTGTTGCCCAAGGTCCAAAAAAGCGGATGGGGCGTGATCAATTCATCCGCGCGCAACCCCGCATAGTGACCGTGGCTTGACCAAGGGAAATCCGACGCCTGCGTTGAAAGCCCCGC
Source organism: Rhodoferax sp. (assembly GCA_031416395.1). Classification (GTDB taxonomy): domain Bacteria; phylum Pseudomonadota; class Gammaproteobacteria; order Burkholderiales; family Burkholderiaceae_C; genus JANYCG01. The sequence continues at coordinate 1,754 of JANOTO010000039.1, forward strand.
ACGAACAGGGTTGAGGTCGATATAGACCATGCAGGCCAAAAGGTAGCGCTCAGCCTGAATCAAAGTCGATTTGTACCGCCCTTCCCAGAGCGTGCCGCTGCGGTGGTTGGAGTCGTTGAACAACCGCACATAACGACGACCCACGGCTTGCATCATGTGAGGCAATCCATCCGCAGTGCTGGGCGTGGCCAACACATGAAAATGGTTGTTCATGAGCACGTAGGCGTGAATGGCAACGCCGAATTTCGTTGCGTTCTCCTTCAAGAGATCGAGCAGAAACTGCCGGTCTCCCGAGGAGAGAAAAATCGCCTGGCGGTTGTTACCGCGCTGAATGATGTGGTGCGGTTGACCGGGAAGCGTTAGGCGAGGAAGACGGGCCATTTGGATGCGAAGATAAATTCCGCATCATGATAGTTGCGATATGACGCGTCGGGTGACCCCCAAGAATTACTTACGGCTTAGCAATCCACCAAGCATGCCCATCAAGTCGCCCGAGTTCCCCAAACCGCCTGCGGGCGCTTGACCGCTGGGGGTGAGCTGATCGATCAGACCGGGCAGCATTTGCGCCAATGAACCGGCCGCGTCGCCCTGGCTCATACCGAGTTTGGATGCGAGCTCGCCCATCATGTCGCCGCCTAGCACTTGCCCGATCTGGTCACCGGAGATGGGCGCGTTCTCGCCGGTACCTACCCACGATTTCGCGGCATCGCCCAAGCCTGCATTGTTGAATTTCTCCATCAGTCCGCCCAGGCCACCCAGCTTGCCGTCGTTGGCGAGCATGCCGACCACCACCGGAAGTAACGCGCCCAAGCCACCGGCACCGCCCAACATTCCGGCCAACCCGCCTTGCAGTTGCGTAGGTTGCTGCTGCCCACCCATCATGGCACTTGCCGCACCGATCACCGAATCGAGTAAACCCATCATGTTCTCCAAATAGTTAAATTAGACCCGCACCGACCCCGGATTAAACCACCGAAAATTGATAGCAACAACTAGACGGGAAGTAGCGACTAAGGCGGTAGCTTGAACCGGGCATCCAGCATCTGGGTCAGGCCAAACGCGTCAAGAATTTCACGTAACCGGTGTGCTGCTGCGCGCTTCTTCTGGCCGGTATGGCGAGCAATGATCAGCTCGTTCTTCATGCTGTGCTCCCAGCCAACGAGCTCGGTCACTGTGACTTGATAGCCCCACGCTTCCAAATACAGGCAGCGCAGCACGTTGGTAATCTGGCTGCCCATCTCGCGGGTGTGCAGCGGATGCCGCCACAGCTCGGCCAGCGGCGTGCGGTTGAGCGAAAGGGCTTTGCCTGCGTTCAAGTTGCGTGCGATTTCGGCCTGACAGCACGGCACCAGCACCATGAACTTCGCCTGTTTTGCCAAGCCGAAGGCAATCGCATCGTCGGTCGCGGTATCACAAGCGTGCAGCGCGGTCACCACATCAATCTGGACAGGCAACTCCATCGCTTGCGCCGATTGCGCGACGGTCACATTCAAAAATGACATACGATCAAAACCAAACCGCTGGCTCAATTCGCGCGAACGTTGCACCAGCTCGGCACGGGTCTCGATGCCGTAGATGTGGCCCCTCGTTCGCGATTTGAAAAACAGATCGTAAATGATGAAACCCAGGTACGACTTGCCCGCGCCGTGGTCGGCCAGCGTCGCGTTCATTCCGGAGTCTGGCAGCTCCAGCAGCAGCGTCTCAATGAACTGGAACAGGTGATAAACCTGCTTAAGCTTGCGCCGCGAATCCTGATTCAGCTTGCCCTCGCGCGTGAGGATGTGCAGCTCTTTCAGGAGTTCGATGGACTGCCCAGGCCGAATCTCCGGTGCTAGGGTCGTCAGGGGTTGTGCCTTCATGCAGACATCTTGCCAGCTTCTGGGTGGGCACCTACATCCAGAGCGGCCCAGCCCTGCGCACCAAGCTTGGACAAGGTCTGGATGTTTTTTTCGAATATCTCATCCGCTTGAGGAAATGCGGCGACAGCGCGGTCCACACTGACCTCGCGCAGCAGATGCAGCATGGGGTAAGGCGAGCGGTTGGTGCAATTGGAGATGTCGTCCTGGTCTGCATCTGCAAACTGAAACTGCGGGTGAAACGGGGCGATTTGAATAACGCCGTGCAAAGACACCTTGCGCAAAACCGAATTGGCCCGTGCCAGGAAATCGTTGAAACCCAGAAACTCGTCGAACCCTTGGGTCAGGATCAGCAATGTTGTATCGCGCACTTCGCAATCCACAGCGACCAGCGCCTTCAACTCCGAAGCCAGCACATCCAACACATCCGCAACCTCAATCGCAGTCGTCACGGCGTAGTGGATTTGCCCCTTGACGTGTACCGCCTTGGCAAACGGACACAGGTTCAGCCCGATCACGGCGCGCTCCAGCCAACGGCGCGTGTCTTCAATGGCTCGGCTTACGCTCGTAGCGCCAAGCATGGCGCTCATGACAGCAACCGCCTGCCCGTCAGGCGTTCGTGCTCCCGCGAGGCGAACCGATCCGTCATGCCGGCAATGTAATCTGCCACGATGCGCTCGACCTGACTGTTCTGGTCCACCGCACTGCCATTCAGGGCGGTGACCTGCGCGGCGAAGCCGGGTTGCATTTCCTGCGGTGCGGCGACGAAAATCTTGAACAGTTCGGTGACAACCTGCTTCGCATGGCCTGTCATCTGCATGACTTGCGGGTGGCGGTAAAGTTTTTGCAGCAAAAAAGTCTTCAGTACCTGCGACTGCTGGCGCATCTCAAGCGAAAACTGCACCAGTGGCTTCATTTGACGCACGGCATCGGCGTGGGACGGCGAGGCACTCGCCAGCACCCGCTGGGTCGAAGAGATCACGTCATACACCTGCGCGCTGAGCATGCGCCGGATGGTGTCAAACAGCAGCCTTCGCTCTTGCGACGCAGCACCCAAATGCGGGTGCTCGCGCAGCGTCTCACGTCGAAATTGATCGACTAGCGACACGTCTTCAAGCTGCGCGAGCGTGATCAACCCGGAGCGCACGCCATCGTCAATGTCGTGCGCGTTGTAGGCGATCTCATCCGCCAGGTTGCACAGTTGCGCCTCCAGGCTGGGCTGGTTGCCGTCCAGAAAACGCCGAGCCACACCGTTTGGCTCTTTGGCTTCAAGCGCCCGCGCGTTGATGGCAGAGCAATGCTTCAAGATGCCTTCGCGTGTTTCAAAGCACAGGTTCAAACCATCAAACAACGGATAACGTGCCTCCAGTTCATCGACCACTTTGAGGCTTTGCAAATTGTGCTCAAAGCCACCGTGTGTGGCCATGCATTCATTCAGCGCATCCTGACCGGCATGACCAAACGGGGTGTGGCCGAGGTCGTGCGCCAAACTGATGGCCTCGACTAAATCCTCATTGAACCGCAGTGTGCGGGCGATGGAGCGCCCCAGTTGTGCCACCTCCAGCGAGTGCGTGAGGCGGGTGCGAAACAGGTCGCCCTCGTGGTTCAGGAAAACCTGGGTTTTGTAGACCAG
>JANOTO010000040.1:0-2603 GCA_031416395.1 Rhodoferax sp.
CGCGGGCTACGTGGGCTACTCCGACTTCCTGGAAGAGGTGCGCAACAAGCGCATCAAGAGCGTTGTCATTCAAGAAGGCCCTGGCGGCACCGAGATTCAAGCCGTCACCAATGATGACCGCAAGGTGCGCGTTACCGCCACCTACCTGGATCGCGGCTTGGTCGGCGACCTGATCTCCAATGGCGTGAAGTTTGATGTCAAGGCGCGCGAAGAAGGCTCGTTGTTGATGACGCTGCTGGTCAGCTGGGGCCCAATGCTGCTGTTGATTGGCGTGTGGGTCTACTTCATGCGCCAGATGCAAGGCGGCGGCAAGGGCGGTGCATTCAGCTTTGGCAAGAGCAAAGCGCGAATGATGGATGAAAACACCAACCAGATTACCTTTGCCGATGTAGCGGGTTGCGATGAGGCCAAGGAAGAAGTCAAGGAAGTGGTCGACTTTTTGAAAGACCCAGCCAAGTTCCAAAAGCTCGGCGGGCGCATTCCGCGCGGCTTGCTCCTGGTTGGCCCACCGGGCACCGGAAAAACGCTGTTGGCCAAAGGCATTGCGGGCGAAGCCAAGGTGCCGTTTTTCTCAATCTCAGGTTCGGATTTTGTCGAGATGTTCGTAGGCGTAGGCGCGGCCCGCGTGCGCGACATGTTTGACAACGCCAAAAAGAACGCGCCTTGTATCATCTTCATCGATGAGATCGACGCGGTAGGTCGTCAACGTGGTGCCGGCTTGGGCGGTGGCAATGACGAGCGCGAGCAGACGCTGAACCAGATGCTGGTGGAGATGGACGGCTTTGAAACCAACGTCGGCGTGATCGTCGTCGCGGCCACTAATCGCCCGGACATTCTGGATGCCGCACTGTTGCGCCCCGGCCGCTTTGACCGCCAGGTCTACGTCACGCTGCCCGACATTCGCGGGCGTGAGCAGATCTTGGGTGTGCACATGCGCAAAGTGCCCTTGGGCCAAGACGTGAACCCCAGCGTGATCGCACGCGGCACGCCTGGCATGTCCGGCGCTGATCTGGCCAACCTCTGCAATGAAGCGGCGCTGATGGCCGCACGTCGCAACGCCCGCGTGGTGGAGATGCAGGACTTCGAGAAAGCCAAAGACAAAATCTACCTCGGCCCCGAGCGCAAGAGCATGGTCATGACTGAGGAGGACAAAAAGGCCACGGCCTACCACGAGTCGGGCCACGCCATTGTCGCGGAGAGTTTGAAGGGCACCGACCCCGTTCACAAAGTCACCATCATTCCGCGTGGCCGCGCCTTGGGGGTGACGTGGCAGTTGCCCGAGCGCGATACCTACAGCCTGTACTTTGACCAGATGCTCAACCAAATCAGTATTCTGTTTGGTGGACGCATTGCGGAAGACCTGTTCGTCAAGAAAATTTCGACCGGCGCCTCCAACGACTACGAGCGCGCAACCAAGATCGCACGCGACATGGTCACGCGCTATGGCATGAGCAATGTCATGGGCCCGATGGTCTATGCCGAAAACGAAGGCGAAGTGTTTTTGGGCCGCAGCGTCACCAAGACCACCAGCATCAGCGAGAGCACGCAGCAAAAGGTGGATTCTGAAATCCGCCGGATTCTGGACGAGCAGTATGCGGTTGCACAGAACATTCTGGAGACTAGCCGCGACAAGATGGAAGTGATGACTTCTGCGCTGATGAAATGGGAAACTATTGACCGCGAGCAAGTCGTTGACATCATGGCCGGCAAGGAGCCGCGCCCGCCCAAAGACTGGGCACCGCGCACACCTCCGAGCCAAGGCGACGGTTCGGGCGGCACGCCTGCCGTTGCGCCGAACCCGGCTCCCACGGCAGCCTGATAGCTGTAAAGCGTCACAAAATCGAATAAAAAGGGGCCTTGTGCCCCTTTTTTCGTAGCTTGATTCATCTGTCCTGCGATGCATTGCGCGATAATTTTTTGATGCACTGGCAAACCTCCCGATTTCGCATTGACTTGAGCGTGCCCAAGGTGATGGGCATCGTCAACGTCACGCCTGACTCGTTCTCGGACGGCGGGCAACTCAAGTCAACCCAGGCCGCGCTGGCGCACTGCGAAGCGCTGGTGAAGGCGGGGGCGGACATTTTGGACATTGGCGGCGAGTCGTCTCGACCCGGTGCCTTGCCGCTGCCGCTGCAAGAGGAGCTGGCGCGTGTGTTGCCCGTCATTCAAGGCGCGGTGACGATGGGGGTGCCCGTCTCCATCGACACCTACAAGCCCGAGGTGATGCAAGCGGCGCTGGACTTGGGAGCAGACGTTATCAACGACATCCGCGCGCTGCAAGGGAAGGGCGACACGGCGCTGGCTAAAACCGCGTTGCAGGTCGTGAGCCAACATCCGCAGTGCGGTGTCTGTCTCATGCACATGCACCGCGATCCGCAAACCATGCAGATGCAACCCATGCAGGGCGATGTGATTCCGCAGGTGCTTCAATTTTGGGAGCGAGTTACGCGCGATTTGAAGAGGCTCGGCATCGACCGCTCACGCATTGTGCTGGACCCTGGCATCGGCTTCGGCAAAACCGTCGAGCAGAATTTCGCATTGCTGGCGCGTCAGCAAGAGCTGCTGGCTGCAGGCTACCCGCTGCTGCTGGGCTGGTCGCGCAA
>JANOTO010000041.1:0-4670 GCA_031416395.1 Rhodoferax sp.
GCGAAGCGCGTCTTGGTTTCAGGAGATTCCAGCGCCGCCACGAAGGCTTGATTGAGTTTGATGATCACATCACGTGGCGTGGCCGCAGGGGCGACCAGTCCCCACCAGGTGTCGATGGCGAAACCGCCCAAGGTGTCGGCCACGGGCGGCACGTCGGGCAGGGCGTTTGAGCGGGCTAGCGTCGTCACCGCAATCGCTTTGAGCTTGCCGGATTTGATGCCCGGCGCGGCAGTGGCGAGGTTGTCAAAATTGAAATCGACCTGGCCGCTTTGCAGCGCCATCTGCGCCGGGTTGCCGCCGTTGTAGGGGATGTGCACCGCGAAGATGCCCGCTTGCGCCTTGAACATCTCGCCCGCCAGATGCCCCGCGCTGCCGTTGCCGCCGCTGCCGTAGTTGAGCTTGGCGGGGTTGGCTTTGGCATAGGTGATGAGGTCTTTGACGGTGTTGATCTTCAATCGCGCCGCCGTGTCGGCATTCATCACCAGCACGTTGGGCACGCGCAGCATTTGCGTGATGGGGGCAAAGTCTTTGCCAGCGTCGTAAGGCATCTTGGTGTACAGCCAGGGGTTGACGGCATGCGTAGCGGTGGCGGCGATGCCAATTGTCAAACCATCGGGTGCTGCCTTCGCCACCGCATCAGCACCAATATTGCCGCCCGCGCCGGGGCGGTTCTCGATGATGACGGTGCCCAAGCTGTCCTTCACGCGCTCGGCCAGCACGCGGGCCGTCACGTCGATCGGGCCGCCAGCAGCGTAGGGCACGATGATGCGGATGGGTTTGGTTTGAGCCCACGCGCTAGATGATGTGACGCAGGCCAGCGCAGTGACGACGTTCAGCAGAATCTGGCGTGAAGGTTTCATCAAAAGTGTCATGGTGTCAATCCAACTTAGCGCCGCTGCGCTGGATGATCGGCGCCCACTTCGCGGCTTCATCGCGGATCAGTTTGGCGAAGTCTTCCGGCGTGCCGCCCACGGTCTCTAGCCCAGCGGTTTGCAGGCGGGTTTGCACGGCAGGGTCTTTCATCGCGGCGTTGACGGCGGCGTTGATGCGGTCGACCGTGACGCGCGGCGTGCCTGCTGCAACCAGCACGCCGTTCCACGCCAGCGCCTCAAAATTGGCCAATTCCTTGATACCACTTTGCGCTACGGTGGGCAGCTCTGGCGTCAAGCTGTAGCGAGTCTTGCCCGTCACCGCCAGCGCCTTCATGCGGCCCGCCTTCACCTGCGGGATGATGACGGTGGGCACCGTCGCCAAAATCTGTGTGTCGCCACTGACGATAGACAGCGCTGCCGGTGGCCCGCCGTTGAAGGGGATGTGCACCGCGAACGTGCCTGTCAGCGCCTTCAAATACTCCATCGTCAAGTGCGACGACGAGCCGTTGCCGACCGAGGCGTAGTTGTACTTGCCAGGGTTCTTGCGCATTAAATCAACCAGCTCGGTGACGCTGTTCACGGGCAAGCTGGAATTGACCGCGATCAAGTTCGGCTGCGAAGTCGTGATGACCACTGGGGCCAAGTCTCTGGCCGGGTCGTAGCTGAGTTTGCTGTACAAAAACGGCGCAAACGACACCGGGCCGTTGAAGCCCAGCAGCCAGGTGTGGCCATCGGGCGCGCTTTTTGCGACCTCGCCCGCGCCGACGGTGCCGCCAGCCTGCGGGCGATTTTCAATGACGATGGGTTGCCCCAACGAGTCTTTGAGTTTGTCCTGCATGCTGCGGGCGATGGCATCCAGCGATGAGCCAGCCGGTGCGACCACGATCCAGCGGATGGGCTTGCTGGGGAAGCTCTGGGCGGCGGCACCCGTCCATGCGGACAGGGCAGCAAGCATCGCTGCGGTCATCGCTAACCGCTGAAGCGTGCGACGGTTGAAAAGTCGGGTCATGCGGTTTCCTTGCTGGTATTTTTTTCGTTATCTTTATCTTTGTGTTTGTCGGCTTCGGTTAAGAACGAATCTGCAAAAAACTCTTCCTCAGGCAGCATGCCCCGCGCCAGGTACGCCGCTTTGGCAGAGTCCACCACAATCGGCGCGCCACACGCATAGACCTGGTGGCCCGACAGATCGGGCAAATCTTGCAGCACGGCGTTGTGGACAAAGCCGGTGCGGCCCGTCCAGCCGTCTTCGGGCAGCGCGTCGGAGACCACCGGGATGTAAGTCAGGTTGGGCATCTCGGCCAGCTTGGTTTTGATCCAGTCGTCCATGTACAAATCAGCCGGACGGCGGCCACCCCAGTACAGCGTGGCAGGCCGGGTGATGCCTTTGTGTTGCATGTGCTCAATGATGGCCTTGATCGGCGCAAAGCCTGTGCCAGAAGCCAGTAACACGATCGGTTTGGCGGAATCTTCACGAAGGTAGAAGCTGCCGTAGGGGCCTTCAATGCGCAGTATTTCCTTCTCTTTCATCGCGCCAAAAACGTGGTCGGTGAACTTTCCGCCCGGCAGGTGGCGAATGTGCAACTCCAGTGGCGCGGCGGGCGTGGTCTCTGTTTTGATCTGATGATGCGGTGCGCCCGCCATCGAGTAGGTGCGCCGCGCACCGTCTCGCAGGATGAACTCGATGTACTGGCCCGCATGGTAGGCAAAGGTGTCGTTGGCGGGCAGTTGCAGCAGTACGCGCATCACGTCTTGTGATTTTTTCTCCAGGAGCGTCACGCGCGAGGGCATTTTTTTGATTGGGTTGGCTCCGGCTTCAGACACCTGGCGCGACTCCAGCACGATGTCGCTGTGCGGCACGCCGCAGCAGGTCAGCACGTAGCCGTTGGCCTCTTCCTCGGCGCTCAATGCTTTGCTCTGATGCGGGCCATGCACCACCGTGCCGCTGATCTTTTTGCACTTGCAGGAGCCGCAGGCACCGTCTTTGCAGCCGTAGGGCAGGCCGATGCCTTGGCGAATGCCTGCGGCCAGCATGCCCTCACCCGCATTCACACTGAATTCGCGGCCACTGGGCAAAACGTTGACTTGAAACGTTTTTGCCGCTTCCTTTACGTCAACACTTGCATCAACACTTACATCGAGACTCGTCATATTTTCGGTATCCTAGAAGCTGTAAATTCTCCAACCCTCAATTTTGCCTTCAAACCAATCCCCTTTGGGCGCCTTGCCCGCTCGATTTCGCCGTGAACGTCTGCTGATAGTGGGCTGTGGTGACGTCGGGATGCGTGTGGTGCGTGCGCTAGAAGGTCGACTGAGGGTGTTTGCGTTGACCTCTTCGCCCGAGCGCATCAGCCTGTTGCGTCAAAGTGGTGTGACACCACTGCTGGGCAATCTGGATGACGCACCCTCCTTGGCGCGGCTGGCGGGCATCGCCACGCGAATCATCCATCTGGCCCCACCGCCCGCAGAAGGGCGGCGCGATTTACGCACGGCGGCACTCAATTCGGCACTGCGTCTGCGCACGATTCCTGCGTCTCTCGTGTATGGATCAACCAGCGGTGTCTATGGCGACTGCCAGGGCGGAGTTGCTTCTGAATTTAGAGCGGTCAAGCCCCATACGCCAAGAGCTATTCGGCGTGTTGATGCCGAGCAGCGGGTGCGCCACCTGGGCCGCGCCACCACGCTGCGCACCAGCATTTTGCGCATCCCTGGCATCTACGCGCGGGATCGTGAGGGCGGCACGCCCGAAGCACGCTTGCGTAAAGGCACACCAGTGCTGCAGGCGGCCGATGATGTCTTCACCAATCACATCCATGCCGATGATCTGGCCCGCGCAGTCGTCAAAGCGCTGTGGCAAGGCAAGCCGCAGCGCGTGATCAATGTCAACGACGACACGGTGCTCAAGATGGGTGATTACTTTGACTTGGCCGCCGACTTGTATGGCCTGCCGCGCCCACCGCGTGTACCGCGCAGCACGGCACAAGATCAACTGCCGCTGATGCTGCTGAGCTTCATGAGCGAATCGCGCCGCATGGACAACTCACGGCTGAAAAAAGAACTGAAGCTGCGGCTGAATTATCCGACGGTAGCCGATGGGTTAGGCGCGAAGCTGCGGTAAACCAGCAGCGGCTGCACCATCACCCGGGGGCAGTGGCGGTGTCAAATCCCTGCGGGCTTGGTCATCGTCGTCATGCGATCCACGGCCTTGAGCTTGATGGTTTTGACATCAGCGCCTTGCAAGATCGTCAGAGAAATTTCAGAATCCGGCTGCGCCCGCGCCCAAAGCTTCTTGTAAAAAGCCTCCAGGCTGGCGACTTTTTCGCCGTCAACTGCCAGCACGAAGTCGCCTGGCTCCAACCCTGCGGCCTGCGCTGGGCTCTCCTTGTTGACGCGCACCACCTGCACCCGCCCGCCTTGCTCTGCGCTGGTCAGGCCAATCCAGGGCCTGCGGCTGATCTTGGTGCTTCCGGTCTGCGTCATCTCGCCCAGAATCGGCTTGAGCAGATCAACCGGTACAAACATGTTGCCGGGGAGCTTTTGATTGCCGCCGCGCGCATCGGTCACAAACAGGCTGCCAATGCCAATCAACTCGCCGCGCTGGTTGAACAGCGGCGCGCCAGAGTGGTTGTCAATCGGCGGGCTGGTGAACACGGCCGACTCAATGTGATATTCCCAATAGCCCGAAAACGGCCTCTTGCTGACCATCTGCGTCATGGTGACATCGGCTTCGTCGCCATCGGCCTGCGAGCCCGTGGCGGCCATCAGGGGCTCGCCGTTCGCAACATCCTTGAGGTTGCCCAA
>JANOTO010000042.1:0-1752 GCA_031416395.1 Rhodoferax sp.
GTTGCGCTTGGGGAAGTTCTCTGGCAGCGGGGGGGTGCCCAGCGGATACTCGCTCACGATCACGCCATGTTGTGCGATGGCATGGGCCAGCGCCCGGTGGCTGCTGGGGTAAACGCGATCCAGCCCAGTGCCCACCACGGCTATCGTTGCCAAAAAATCGGTGTTTGTTGAATTGGCTGCGCCGACCTTCGCCCCCTCAATCGCTCCTTGTATGGCGCCCTCGTGTGCCGCACCATCAATGCCTTGGGCCATCCCCGATACAACCGTCATCCCCGCCTCACACAGAGCTCGGCCAAACTGATGTGCCGTGGCCAGGCCTTGTGGTGTCGGCGTGCGGCTGCCCACAATCGCCACACTTTTGAGCACGCCTTGGCTGAAAAAATCAGCGCCCAACGGCCGAGCGGCGGTCAGCAGATACAGCATCAGTGGTGGGTCTTCAATGTTGAGCAGGGCGGACGGGTAGTTGCTATCGCCCAGCATCACCAAACGGTGCTTGTCCGGCGATTCAAGCCATTTGCAGGTGATGCCCAGCAGCTTCGCCAAGTCCGGCGGCACCTGTTGCAGCGCGGTTGCCTGCGCGCGGCTTACGACATGCCCCAGCGCGGTGATGGGTTGCCTGAAAACGGATTCCGGCGAGCCAAACGCGGCCAGCAACTTACGCGATGTTTCGTTGCCAACGCCGGGTGTCAGCGTCAGGCGCAGCCAACCAGAGAGTTCGTCACGCTCCATGGCGGGAATCGGAGCGCAAACGTTCAGCGTGGATTCACCAGGCGGTCGCCCACGCGCACCCCTTCGGTGATTTCCAGAATCAACCCGTAAGAGACGCGGTCAAAGGTGCGAAACACCATCAGCAAGCCGTTGCGCTCATCGGGCAAGCGCAGCGGGTCGCGCGTGGCAACGGTCTTGTCGATGATGCGTGCGCCAGCTTTTTGAATCGCCAGCACGTGGCCGCTTTCCATGCCGTCTTTGCTGCCACGGTTGATCGCGACTACCTGGTTTTGCGCTGCCGTTCTTACGCTGCTGCCGTAGATGGAGACGACGCGCGCGTCCACCGCGGTGGCGGGCGCGCGAGGCGCATAGCTGGTCAGCACCCGGTCGGGCTCGGGCAACAAGCGGTCGCCCACGCGGATTTCTTCCTTGATGCCCACGATGTCGATGGTGGCGGGCACGATTTCTGTCACCGCCTTGCCGTCTTTACCGGGGGTTTCCACCAGCGACTCCCCGCGAATCAGCGTGGCTTTCCCGAGGTATTGCGCCTCATAGCCCAAAATTTCGCCCGACAGCGGGTCTTTCAACGGTGTCGCGTTGCGGAAAATGCGGTAGTCGGTCTGTTTGGCCGGATCATCCACTATCTTTTTGTCTGCGGGGCCACGTGCATACGCGCGGTCACCTTTAGAGAGCAGCACACGCTCTTCTTTGGTCCCCACGATGCGCGGCGCGAGGGTCAAGCCGCCCTCATCCACCACCAAAGGCTCAGCCAAAAATGCCTCAATATCCTGCGATCTCAGGGTTGAGATCACCTCTTCGGCCAAGCCCTGGATACGCGTGCGGGGAGACACCCGTACCGTGGGAATGCCGCCATCGCCCTGCGTAGCCGCGCCCATGCGCAAGCGTGCACGGCCGTTCGATTTGTCCAAGAATAGCCGTTGACCGGGGTAGATCAGGTGCGGATTCTTGATTTCGTTGAGGTTCATGCCCCACAGCTCGGGCCAGCGCCAGGGGCTTTTGAGGAAAAGCCCGGATATCCCCCAC
>JANOTO010000043.1:0-7273 GCA_031416395.1 Rhodoferax sp.
GGCGGCAACATATTTCGCGGCGTCGCGGGCGGGTCGGTTGGGATGGATCGTGCCACCGCCGACTACATGGGCATGCTGGCCACCGTGATGAACGCGCTGGCTCTGGGCGACACCATGAACAAAGCGGGTTTAGTTGCGCGCGTCATGTCGGCGATTGCGATTGAGCAGGTGGTTGAGCCTTACGTCCGGCCTAAAGCTTTGCAATACCTTGAAGAAGGCAAGGTCGTGATTTTTGCGGCGGGCACAGGAAACCCCTTTTTCACCACAGATACAGCGGCGGCGCTGCGTGGGGCCGAAATTGGCGCACAGATCGTCCTCAAGGCTACCAAGGTGGACGGTGTTTACAGCGAAGACCCCAAAAAGAACCCAAACGCTACCAAGTACACCAAATTGTCGTTTGACGAGGCTATCTCAAAAAACCTCGGCATCATGGATGCGGCGGCGTTTGCATTGTGCCGAGTTCAGAAATTGCCGATCAAGGTCTTCTCAATTTTCAAGCACGGTGCGTTGAAACGGGTGGTTATGGGTGAAGATGAGGGCACGCTGGTTTACGCTTGAAAGCACGGAGGTGTTCAAAATCGATGCCCATTAGTCTCAGGAGATTCAAATGTCGATGGATGAAATTAGGAACAACGCAGAAGGCAAGATGGATCAGTCGATCAATGCCTTCAAGGTCAATCTCACCAAAATTCGCACCGGGCGTGCCAATCCCGCCTTGCTGGACACCGTTCAGGTGGACTATTACGGCGCCCTGTTGCCGATCAGCCAGGTAGCCAATGTGTCGCTAATTGACTCGCGCACCATTGGTATTCAACCGTGGGAAAAAGGCATGGGGGCCAAGATCGAAAAAGCGATTCGTGAAAGCGATTTGGGGCTGAATCCGGCCTCCATGGGTGACCTCATCCGGGTGCCGATGCCCGCCATGACCGAAGAGCGGCGAAGGGAGTTGACCAAAGTCGTGCGGGGTGAAGGCGAGGGTGCCAAGATTGCCGTTCGAAGCCTTCGCCGCGACGCCAACGAAGCGGTCAAGAAAATGGTGAAAGACAAGCTGGCGTCTGAGGACGACCAGAAGCGCTCTGAAGCGGACATCCAGAAAATCACAGATCGCCATATTGTTGCCATTGACCAGCTTATCGCGGCCAAGGAGCACGATATCATGGCCGTTTAGATGCGCTCATGATCTCCCTCTGCTCACGTATGTCACCTATCTCGCTTGTCTCTCGCCGTCCCGCTTCGGGTGCTGCGCTCGCGTGAGCCGAATGCTGTGAGCCGCGTCCCCTACCATATTGCAATCGTGATGGACGGCAATGGTCGCTGGGCGTCCAAACGGTTTTTGCCGCGTATCGCAGGGCACAAGCAGGGTATCGATTCCTTGCGGCGCTGCGTGAAGGCCTGCGCGGTGCGTGGCGTGGCGGTTCTGACGGTGTTTGCTTTCTCGTCCGAGAACTGGGATCGCCCTGAAGACGAAGTTTCGGGCCTGATGAGTCTTTTGTTGTTGGCGATTTCACGTGAAGTGCCGCAACTGAAGGTGGATGGCGTGCGCTTGCATTTTGTGGGTGACCGCGAAGGGCTTTCGGACAAAGTCAGATCAGGGCTTGCGCACGCCGAGGCAGAAACTGCCGCGAATTCGCGTTTGACCCTGAATGTCTGCTTCAATTACGGCGGCCGGTGGGACATTGTTCAAGCGACCCACAAGTTGGTGGCGGCGGGTAGGGAGATCAACGAAGATTCGTTGGCAAACGCCATGGCCTTGGCTCATGTGCCGGACCCAGACTTGCTGATACGCACGGGTGACGAGCAGCGCATCAGCAATTTCATGCTGTGGCAAACCGCCTACTCGGAGCTCTACTTCAGCCAAAAACTGTGGCCCGAGTTTGACGAAGCGGCGCTTGATTTGGCGATAGCCGATTTCACCCGGCGTGAGCGTCGGTTTGGGAAGACATCCGGGCAAGTGTCCGAGGCCCATTTGCTCAGACCGCAGGCCGCTTGAGGCCACCCTCAACGGGAACAGGAATGTTGAAGCAGCGTGTGATCACCGCCATCGTGATGTTGCTGGTTTTGTTGCCCGCGATGTTCTATCCGTCGCCTGTGCCTTTTGGGGTGGCCGCGATTATTCTGATGTGCGCTGCGGCCTGGGAGTGGGCGCGGCTCAATCAAGCGCCGGGTTGGCGCAGTTACGCCTCTGCATTGGCTTGTGGACTGCTTTGCGCGTTGTTCTGGTGGCAAGGGGCTTTGCATTTGCCTTATCCGTCGCCCACCATTTGGATCGTCATCGGCGCAGTTTGGGTGTTTGCGGCAACTTGGCTCTTGAAGGGCGGGGTCGCGCAATGGTCAAAAATCAACCCGACGCTGCGCCTTGTGGGTGGCATTCTGATGCTGGCAGTGGCGTGGCTGGCGGTGGTTCAGGCCCGACGGGTGGGCATTAACTTTCTCCTGTCCATACTGGTGTTAGTTTGGGTTGCCGATATTTTTGCCTACTTCGCCGGGCGAGCGTTTGGCGGGCGGGTGGCAAAGCAAAAACTTGCACCGTCGATCAGCCCTGGCAAAAGCTGGGAAGGCGTTTGGGGCGGCATGGCAGGTGTCATTCTGCTGGCCTTTGCATGGAGCTGGACCGATTCTCGGTTTGAGGCAAGCGCGCCTAGCCTGTACAGCCATCTGTTTGCAAAAGCGTGGTGGCTGATGCTGATTGCGGTGATGTTCCTGGCGGCGATGAGCGTGGCCGGTGATTTGGTTGAGTCGCTGGTCAAGCGTAGTGCTGGGGCCAAGGATAGCAGCAATCTATTGCCCGGACACGGAGGCGTGCTCGACCGTGTTGATGCCCTGCTTCCCACGGTGCCGCTGGCCATGATGCTTTACTCGGTCTGATGGTGACGATGGAATCACACAGCCTCTACGTCTCAGTATTGGGATCAACCGGGTCGGTCGGGGCGAATACGCTGGACGTCATTGCGCGCCATCCTGAGCGGTTCAAAGTGTTTGCGCTGTCTGCATCAACCCAGGTGGATTTGATGCTCAAACAGTGTGCGGAGTTTGCGCCGGAGTATGCGGTGATGGCCAGTGAGCCGCATGGAAAAGCTCTGGCAGACCAATGCAAAGCCGCTGGGCTTGCGACGCGCGTCCTGTGGGGCGCTCAAGCGATCTCGATGATTGCGTCTCACGATCAGGTTGACATCGTTATGGCCGCTATCGTCGGTGCGGCAGGTCTGGAGTCCTGCCTGGCCGCAGCCAACGCAGGTAAAAGGCTACTTCTGGCCAACAAGGAGGCCTTGGTGGTGGGAGGGCGCGTTTTTCTGGATGCCGTGAAGCGCGGCCATGCCACGTTGTTGCCGATAGACAGCGAGCACTCGGCGATTTTTCAGTCCCTGCCCGACGACGCGGCGACCTGGAGCGCCAGGGTTGACAAAATTATTCTGACTGCATCAGGCGGCCCGTTTCGAACGCGCAGCCCAGCGAGCTTACGTGATGTAACGCCTGAGGAGGCGTGCGCGCATCCCAATTGGATGATGGGCCGTAAAATTTCAGTTGATTCGGCAACGATGATGAACAAGGCGCTGGAGATCATCGAGGCGCATTTTCTTTTTGGCATGTCGCCACAGCAGCTTGATGTCGTCATCCACCCGCAAAGCGTGATCCATTCGATGGTGCAATACAAAGACAATTCGGTTGTGGCGCAACTTGGCACACCAGACATGCGTGGGCCGATTGCGTATGGGTTGGCGTGGCCTGATCGAGTGAGCTGTGGTGCGTCTCCGTTGGATTTTGCAAGAATGGGCGCACTGACATTTGAAGGGTTTGATACGCTCAACCACGGCGACAGATTTCCAGGCCTCAAGCTGGCATGGTCGGTGTTGAACGGTCCATCGGGTACGACCGCCGTTCTCAATGCCGCCAACGAAACGGCAGTTGCAGCATTTTTGGAGAAAACGATTCGCTTTGATCAGATTCACCACATCAACCTTGAAACTTTATCTGCCATTTCAACTCAGCCACCGACGTCATTGCAAGATTTGCTGGTGCTGGATGCGCAATCGCGCCGTGCAGCAACAGCAGCGATCAGGCGCTTGCCTGCATGAAGATTAGAGGAGTACTGTCATGTTGACCGTCATTGCTTTTGTTGTCGCCTTGGGTCTGCTGGTAGCCATCCACGAGTACGGCCACTACCGCATGGCGATTGCCTGCGGCGTCAAAGTGCTGCGCTTTTCTGTGGGATTTGGCAAGGTGCTGGCTAAGTGGACACCCAAAGGGTCATCCACTGAATTTGTGCTGGGTGCCTTTCCACTGGGTGGTTATGTGAAGATGCTGGATGAGCGTGAGGCTCCGGTCGCGCCCAAGGAGAAGCACCTTGCATTCAACACCCAGCCGCTTCGCTCGCGCGTCGCGATTGTGGCGGCAGGGCCCCTTGCCAATCTGTTGCTGGCTGTTTTGCTTTACGCCGTGGTCAATTGGAGCGGCATCGATCACCCCAGGGCGATCCTGGCCAGCCCGATTGAGGGTTCTGCGGCGCAAGCCGCCGGCCTGGTCGGCGCCGAGGTGGTTCAACGCGGGGGCTTTGCCGACGAAGAGCCAACCGACATTAAGTCCTTTGAGGACTTGCGCTGGCTGCTGACCCGAGGTGCGCTGGAGCGGCGCGATGTGAACTTGTTGGTACAAAGAAAGTTGAATGCACCGCCTGAATTGGTAAGTCTCAAGCTAAGTAGCGTGGATGCCAGCGAGGCGGATGCCAAGCTGTTTCGACGAATCGGCATCATTGGCCCTTGGACACGACCGGTCATTGGAGAAATTGCGACCGACAGCGCAGCGGCGAAGGCCGGGCTGTTGCAAGGCGATGTTGTACTGAAGCTCGGAGCCACTGCGGTGGTTGACGCACAGCAGCTACGGGAATTGATTCGCGCATCCGTTAATGGCAACGAGGGCGTTATCCAAGCGTGGCAAGTTTCACGCGGCGGCAATACCCTGGAATTGCAGGTTCGTCCCGACGCCAAGCAGGATGGAGCAGTTTGGGTCGGCAGAATTGGCGCTTACGTCGGTGCCCCGCCAGATATGGTAACGGTTCGCTACGGCTTTATTGACGGTCTGTGGAACGGCTTTGTACGCACTTGGCAGATGTCGACGTTGACGCTGCAAATGATGGGCAAGATGGTGATTGGGGAAGCCTCCCTTAAAAATCTCAGTGGCCCGCTGACGATCGCCGACTATGCGGGCAAGTCCGCCAGTTTAGGTTTGACGCAATACCTCATTTTTCTGGCCATCATCAGCGTGAGCTTGGGCGTGCTCAACCTGCTGCCACTGCCTGTTTTGGATGGTGGGCACCTGATGTATTATCTTTGGGAGGGCATTACGGGCAAGGCGGTGCCAGATGCCTGGATGGAGCGGCTGCAGCGCGGGGGCGTGGCGGTCTTGATGATGATGATGTCCATCGCCTTCTTCAACGACATTTCCCGCCTGCTTGGCTGATCCGCTTGTCGGTGGCTGAAACTCCTCCTTTTTTGCATCGATGCCTGAGGCGCTCAACCCGTTCACATCGCCCTGTTCTGGCTTGAAATGCCAGTTTGACAAGTACAAACAATGAAATTCAATCGTATCCGTCTGCGCACCCTGTCCTCGATGATCGCTCTGGCCTTTGTCGCCCACACCGCCTGGGCGGTAGACCCGTTTCAGGTGCGTGACATCAAGGTCGAAGGCCTGCAGCGCATTGAGGCCGGCACGGTGTTTGCCTCACTGCCCGTTCGCGTGGGTGATACCTACAATGACGATATGGGTGCCGCAGCGATTCGTGCGTTGTTCGCCCTGGGGCTGTTCAAGGACGTCCGCCTGGAAGTGAATGGCGATGTGCTGGTGGTGATCGTTGAAGAACGCCCGTCCATAGCAGAAGTCGAATTTGTCGGGGCGAAGGAGTTCGACAAAGATGTGCTCAAGAAGGCGCTGCGGGATGTTGGCCTGGCAGACGGTCGCGCTTTTGACAGGGCGCTGCTGGACCGTGCCGAGCAGGAGCTCAAGCGCCAGTACATCAACCGCAGTCTGTATGGCGCAGAGGTCGTGACTACCGTCACACCGATTGAGCGCAACCGCGTTAACCTCGTGTTCAATGTGACCGAAGGCGAGCCCGCGAAGATCAGCGAGATCAAGATCGTTGGCAACAAGACGTTCTCCGAGTCCACCCTGCGCAACCTGTTTGATCTGAGTACAGGCGGCTGGCTGACTTGGTACACCAAGGCTGACCGTTACTCCCGTGCGAAGTTGAATGCCGATATTGAATCGATGCGCAGCTATTACCTCACCCGTGGGTTCCTGGAGTTCAATGTGAACTCCACGCAGGTGGCGATATCACCAAACAAGAAAGACATAAGCATCACCATCAATGTGACCGAGGGCGAGCGGTTTGTGGTGTCTGGGGTTACCCTGCAAGGCAACTACCTCGGCAAAGAGGAAGAGTTCAAGTCGCTGGTGACGATCCGCGCGGGCGAGGCGTACAACGCCGATCTAGTGACGCAAACCTCGAAGGCTTTCAGCGACTATTATGGCAACTTCGGCTTCGCCTTTGCGCGGGTCGAGGCGCGCCCCGAAATTGATCGCAGCAACAATCGCGTATCTTTGGTTTTGTATGGCGAACCCTCGCGCAGGGCCTATATCCGCCAGATCAACGTCGCCGGTAACAGCCGCACGCGCGATGAAGTCATTCGCCGTGAGTTCCGTCAATTTGAGGCCTCCTGGTATGACGCGGACAAGATCAAGCTGTCGCGTGACCGTGTGGACCGGCTGGGTTATTTCAAAGAGGTCAATATCGACACGCGCGAAGTACCGGGGACACCGGATCAGGTCGATTTGACCGTGACGGTCGTAGAGAAGCCCACCGGCAGCTTGAGCTTGGGGGCCGGATTCTCCAGCTCGGAAGGGCTGGGCTTGGCTTTCAGCGTCAAGCAAGACAATGCTTTCGGTTCAGGTAACTCGCTGGGCATTCAGGTCAACACCAGCAAGATCAACCGGGTGGTTGTGGTCAGCACGACCGATCCCTACTTCACGACGGACGGGGTATCCCGAACGGTCGATGTCTACTATCGCACGTCCAGCCCGTACCAAGACCAGAACTACTACCAGCTCATTACCTCGGGTGCTGGCATTCGATTTGGTGTGCCATTTACAGAATCGGATACCGTATTTTTTGGGTTCGGGGCTGAGAGAACCGAAATCGTCCCCGGTACGGCACTGCCCAATACCTACCTGAACTACGCCAACCAGTTTGGCTACATCAGCACCGCATTCCCGTTGACGGTGG
>JANOTO010000044.1:0-2518 GCA_031416395.1 Rhodoferax sp.
CCAAGGATCAATCCAAGCGCTATACCGGCATTGTTGTCGTCGTACTGTTGCACGCGCTCTTGGGCTACGTCTTAGTCTCTGGTTTGGCGCGCAAGGGGCTGGAAATCATCAAAAAACCGCTCGAAGCCGTGGTGATCCAAGAAGTCATCATTCCGCCGCCGCCACCGCCACCGCCGCCGCCCAAAGAAATTAAGCCGCCCGAGCAAAAAGCGCCCAAGGTGGAGGCTCCACCGCCGCCGTTTGTGCCACCGCCCGAGGTCGCCGTTGCCCCCAGCACCGCGCCGATGATTGAGGCATCGGTCGCCCCGCCGCCCGCGCCTGTCGTCATCGCACCACCCCCGCCTGTGGTGGTGGAGGCACCTCCCGCACCACCTGCTGCACCCAAGCCCAACCGCGCTGATATCGGCGTGGCATGCCCGACGCAAGTACCGCCTGAAATGCCCCGCAAGGCAATTCAAGACGGTGCAACAGGAGTCGTTCGTGCCAAAGCCTTGATCAAAGATGGCGTGGTCAAAGAAGTCACCATACTTTCTGGCCCGCGGATATTCCACGCCGCCGTGCGTGCAGCCATGCTGCAATATCGGTGCTCCAGCGATGCCGGCCCGGAAGGCATTGAAGCAACGCAGGAGTTCTCGTTCAAAACCGAGTAGCTATCGCGGCTTTGATCGCGCGATAAAAACGAGGGGCTTTTTGGCCCCTTTTTCATGTGCACACCACTCTGAAGCGCCGTCTTTACAAAATTAGGCTGCCCACTCTAAAACAATGAGGTGTGAGCGCAACGCTTTACCAAATAAAACGGGTAACTTCTGTGGCAATTTTGTGTCATTTCAGTACAGTTAGTAGGGTTTGCTGTTGCATTCATGCATGGGAACGGTTGGGTTAAATCCTGACTGATTGGACAGCGAATTAATTTATCACTCATCCCGCTTTTTAAACCTGGAGAATCCATGAAATCAAATCTAACTTTCAGACGAACGGTTCTCGCCCGCTCAGTCCTCGCGGCTTGCGGCGCGAGCGCTTTGGCGTTTATGGCGGCGCAGCCTGTGCTGGCGCAAACAGCGCCTGCTTCACTGAATCGCGTTGAAGTCACCGGCTCGGCAGTTCGCCGCACCGACGCGGAGTCCGCGCTTCACCTTCAGGTCTTGACCAAAGAAGATGTAGCCCGCACAGGTGCCACCAGCACCGAAGAATTGCTGAAGTCAATCAGCGCGCTATCGTCTGCAGGCGGCACCAACAATTCGACTGGCGCTGGCACCTCAACATACGGAAATTCGACGCTTTCCCTGCGGGGTCTGGAAGCGGCGCGTACACTTGTTTTGGTGAATGGTCGCCGTTTGGCGACATTTGCTAACGGCAGCTCCGCAGTTAACGTCAACACGATCCCCCTGTCTGCCATCGAGCGCGTTGAGGTACTGAAAGACGGCGCTTCCAGCATATACGGCTCGGATGCGATGGCCGGCGTGGTTAACTTCATCTTGACCAAGTCGTTTAATGGCGTTGAGATCAGCGCGGTTGCGGGTACACCCACCAACTCGGGCGGTGGTACAAACAACAAGCTTGCTTTGACCGCAGGCCTTGCGAAAGAAGGCTCACCCTTCAACGCGGTTGTCTCTCTCTCAATGGAAAAAGAGACTGCTTTGTTTGCCAAAGACAGAGAATATGCAAAAACTGGCAATAAAGCGCCGTTTTACACTGCCGGTGCAACTGGACAAGGCAATATTGAAGGCGCCGTTTTCCCTGGCAGATTCCCCGATGATCGCCAGCCACGCTTCGGCAACAGCCCTGGCGCTGGCTACGGCAACCCGAATGCAGATAGCGGAACTTGCAGTGCTATCAATATGTTTCTCTTCCCGAGGCCGACCAACAAAATCTCCCCTGTTACTGGCAGAGGTGCACCCTACTGCCAATTTGACAGTGCAGGTTTCGTCGGCTTGGTTCCCGACCGCGAGTTGACAAACTTGACGGCCAATTTGGGCTTCAAGGTAACCCCACAGATTGAGCTGTTCTCGGACATCATGTACTCCAAGAGCACAGTGATCCAAACCTTCCAGGCAAGCCCTCTGCGTCGCTCCTTCGCCGCGACGAATACGCGCCTTGCGGCTGAGGGCATCGATCCGTCACTGATCATTTACCCAAGTAACCCCAACTACCCAACGGCTTACCTCACCAAATATGGCTATACCGCTTTGATTGGTCAGCCCTTGGCAGTGACTTCGCGGGTGTTTGACTTCGGTGGTCGCACCCAGTCCGACGCCGCCACGCAAACTCGCCTTGTTGCAGGTGCCAAGGGAACCGTGTGGAACCAGGACTATGAACTCGCGTTCATGACCAATTCCAGCAAAATTGAAGGCAAGCTGATCGGCGGTTATTTCTCCATCGCTGATTACAACAAGATCATCAATGACCCTGCCAACAATTGGAACCCGTGGATTACCGGCGGCGCGCAGACGGGCGCATTGGCTGCTAAGTTGAAAACGGCTGAGTACATTGGGCCTTCTTTGGATGCCGAGTCCAAAAA
>JANOTO010000045.1:0-10216 GCA_031416395.1 Rhodoferax sp.
TGCGGTAGTCGGCTACGTGGGCTCGGGCGACTGTCTCGCCGTGGCACCAGTCGCGGAGGAAATGAAGAAATTCCTGATCCTTTACGACTGTGGCACACCACGCATTTTTGAAGACGGCAAGTACAACTACGTGTTTCGCACGGCCGCCCATGCCGCGATGGACAACGTGGCGCTGTCCCGCTACCTGAAAGCCAAGAACGTCAAGGTGGACACCTTCAACATGATCAACCAGGACTATGCCTGGGGCCAGGACAGCAAGAAAGACTTCACGCTGTCGATGGAGCAGCTGTACAAAGGTGCCAAAGTCGAGGCCGATTTGCTTCCGAAATTCGGGGCTGGGCAGTACGGCACGGAGATTTCGGCGCTGCTGAGCAAGCCTGCCGACATCATGCACTCCAGCCTTTGGGGCGGCGACTTGCAGGCCTTCATTCTGCAGGCAAGCGCGCGCGGCCTGTTCCAAAAGCAGCAAGCCGTGTTCTCCGCCGCTGACCACGTGCTGCCCGGTTTGGGTGAGAAGATGCCCAACGGCGTGATCTTGGGTGCGCGCGGTGCCTATGGCTTGATGTCGCCCAAATCGGCCTTGAACGACTGGTGGTTTGACCTGTACCAGAAGGCCAACAATGTCTACCCCGTGCAAGCCCCGTACCGGATGGCGCAGGCGCTGCTGGGCTTGAAGTTGGCCGCAGAAAAAGCCATGGCTGCCAACGGTGGCAAGAAGCCCACATCGGAGCAACTGGCTGCCGCCCTCAAAGGCAGCAGTTGGCAATCACCCGCAGGCACCATCACGATGGCGTTGGGTGACGGTCAGCAAGCCATTCAAGAAACAGCCATTGGCCGCACGCGTTGGGATGCCGGTAAAAAGATGGTGATGATTGACGACATCATGCGCTTCCCGGCCGAGTGCGTGAACCCGCCTGCCAACACGAAGACGGAAGACTGGATCAAAGCTGGTTTTCCCGGCGCTAAGTGCTAAGTTCCCGTTAACTCACAAAACCCCAGGCCATGAGTCTTCTTGCCACCATACTGATCGACGGGATCACCTACGCCTCTTGGCTGTTTATCGTGGCCTTGGGGCTCACTTTGGTGTTCGGTGTCTTGAAGATATTGAACATCGCGCACGGCAGCTTTTATGCTGTGGGTGCCTACGCGGGGGCCAGCCTGGTGGCTTGGCTGCTGTCCATGAAGGTGTCGCCCGCGTTGAGCGTGGTGGCGCTGGTGATGGCAGCAGTGGGTGTCGCGGCGCTGTTGGCCCCGCTGGTTGAGCGGGGCTTGCTGCGCATGTTTTACGGGCGCGATGAGGTGCTGCTGGTGCTGGTCACCTATGCGCTGTTCTTGATGTTTGAAGACATTACCAAACTGGTATGGGGTGTGAACCCGTATTACGTATCTGACACCTATCAGGCCTTCGGCAATCTGCAACTGGGCGGCTTGAGCTATGTGGGTTATGACCTGCTGCTGGTCGGCCTGGCTGTGGTGTGCGGCATCGTGACCTGGTGGGCGCTGAACCGCACCCAGCTTGGCAAGATCGTTACCTCGGTCATCCACAGCCCCGAGGTGGCCTCCAGCATGGGCGTGAACGTGTCGCGCATTTACACCGGGGCTTTCATGGTCGGTGTCTTCTTTGCAGCGCTGGGCGGTGCGCTCACCGCGCCGATGATCTCGGTGCAACCGGGTTTGAGTGTCGGGGTGATCGTCGTCAGCTTTGCGGTGGTCATCATCGGTGGCCTTGGCAGTATTGAAGGCGCGGCGATTGGCGCGCTGATTGTCGGGTTGGCGCGAGCCGCATCGGTTCACATTTGGCCACCCGCAGAGCTGTTCAGCATTTACGTGGTGATGGCGGCCATACTGGTGTTCAAGCCCGAAGGTCTTTTCCAGCGCATTCAGGCGCGCAAGATTTGAATCAACCCGCATGCAGACAAACTCTACGCCACGCCTGGCTGGCATCACGCTCTTGGCACTCACTGCCTTGTTGCTGGCTGGCTTTGTGGCCCCCAAGTGGCTGGTCTCCCTGGGCACCATTTCGTTGGCCAACGGTCTGGTGTCCCTGGGTATTTTGATCATGATGCGCAGCGGCGTGGTGCCGTTCGGGCAAGGCTTGGTTTTCGCAGCAGGCGGTTATGCGGCTGCGCTGGCCTTCAACAAAATGGGCGTTTCCGATATTTTGGTGTTGAGTTTGCTCGGCGGGGTATCTGCCTTATTGGTAGCGGCGCCCTTCGCACCGCTGCTGGCGCGCTACCGGGGCATATTTTTTGCGATGTTGACGATGGCGCTGTCCATGGTCTTGTATGGTGTGCTGGTCAAGACGCAGGCGCTAGGCGGCTCCGACGGCTTCAACGTCACGCAGCCCACATTGTTTGGCGTGAAAGCACCGCAAGGTCAAACTCAGTTGCTGTTGTGGTGTGTCACCGTCTGCATCACTTGCCCGCTGGCAGCGCTGGTACGCTTGTACTGCGATTCGCGCCGGGGCCTTCTGTCGATGGCGGTACGAGAGAACGAGCTGCGAGTTGAATACCTGGGGCAGTCGGTCGTCAATATCGTCGCCTGGAACTACGTGATTGCCGCCGGTTTGGGTGGCGTGGGCGGGGCCTTGAGCGTAATGGCGCTGGGCCATATTGACCCCAACTTCAGCTATTGGACGACTTCAGGCGAATTTGTCTTTGTGGCGATCTTGGCGGGCCATCAAAGCGTCGTTGCGATTCTCGCGGGCTCGTTTCTGCTGGAGCTGGTGCGCTCGTTCTCCAGCGCCTATTTTCCCAACACCTGGCAGTTCGCCTTGGGCTTGTTCCTGCTGTTGGTGATCCGTTTCCTGCCCAATGGCCTGGGGTCTTTGGCAGCTCGATTCAAGCCTCAAAAGAAGGTCGGCTGAGATGGCAGGCAGTTCCTCAAACCCTTCACCAATCGTTCTGTCCGCGCGTGGATTGCAGCGCAGCTTCGGCGCCGTGGTGGCTGCGGCTGATGTCAATATTGATGTGGCCGCTGGCGAACGTCTATGCTTGATTGGCAGCAATGGTGCGGGCAAGACCACCTTTGTCAACATGATCACGGGCTACCTGAAGCCCAGCTCAGGGCATATTTTTTTGGACGGTGAAGACATCACCCAGCGTTCACCGCGCGAGATCACGCGCCGAGGCGTCGCCCGTTCGTTTCAGATTCCACAACTCTGTCTGCCGATGACCGTTTTGGACAACGTCCTCACCGCTCAACATTGCGGCAGCGGCCTTGGCAATCACGTTCTACAGTTTTTCAAGAATGCGCATGATGCCCATTCGGTCGCATCCGCCATGGATTTGCTGGAGCGTTTCGGGCTGGCCCAGCACGCCGCAAGGCCTGTGCTGGAGTTGCCTGGTGGTGTGCGCAAGCTGTTGGACATTGCGATGGCGTTGACGGGCCAACCGCGCGTGCTGTTACTCGATGAACCGACCAGCGGTGTCAGTGCCGACGAGAAATTCACTACGATGGACACCGTGATGAAGGCCATTGAGCGAAGCAGCGGTCAAACCCCCGTGACGGTGATTTTTGTCGAGCATGACATGGATATCGTGCGCCGTTACGCCAGCCGGGTCGCCGCGTTCTACAGCGGGCGCGTGCTGGCGGATGGCCTGGCTCAGGATGTGCTGAATAACGCCGAAGTGCAACGCTACGTGACCGGGTTTGCGCCCAAACCGTCAGCCGCACAAGAGGTGGCCGCATGATCGCACTCGAATCCGCCCAAGTCTCGATTCAAAATGTCGAAGTGCTGCGCCGCTTTTCCATCCGCATCGAAGCTGGGGCCATGGTGGGCCTGATTGGCCGCAACGGCGCTGGCAAGACCACGGTGATGCGCACCATCATGGGTCACTTGCCGTTGGCAGGTGGCACGCTGCAGTTTGACGGCGTGGATCTGGCCACAGCGCCACCGCATGCCCGCGCCGCGCTGGGCATTGGCTACATGCCGGAAGACCGGGGCTTGGTGCCTGAGCTGACGGTCGAAGAGAACATCTGCCTGCCCCTGTGGGTGAGCAAAACACTGGCGTTGAGTGAGCGTCTCGACTTGGTCTACAGCGTGCTACCCGAACTGCGCGAGATGCGCGAGCGTCGTGCGATGCTGCTCTCAGGCGGGCAGCAAAAAATGGTGGCCCTGGCGCGGGCCCTGTCAGTCGGTACCAAGCTCTTGTTGCTGGACGAGCCATTCGAAGGCGTGGCACCTGCGCTGTCGCAGCGGCTCTCAGAGGTCGTGGGCAAGATGCGCGGCAGCGGCTTGGCGGTGCTGATCAGCCAATCCGACCTGAATCACTCGCGTGACCTGCTGGATGACGAGATCGTGATTGAACGTGGTTCTAACGTCGTCCCTTAAGGCTGATCTCACCTGAAATTGTGTGAAATAGTTACGCCAACTTTACGCCGCGTTCACGGTTGCTGACAACTGCCAACGATAGACTTGCGTTAAGGCAGTTGTTAATCAGCCGGGCTAAAGCGTCAAATTTGCCTTTTCGCTGAAATTGAACTAACTTTGAGCTTGTGTACCCAAGTATTGCCGCCCTGGGAGGGTGGTCATTCAGGAGTTTCAAATGAAGAAAATTGTTTTACTGTCGCTGTTGTCGTCAGTCGCTGCCGTTTGCGCGGCACAAGAGACAGCACGGGTGATCTCCAGCACGCCGGTGGTAAGCCAGGTTGCGGTGCCGCGTCAGGTGTGCTCGAACCAGCAAGTTCAGGTGCAATCACAAAAATCTGGTGCGGGCGGCATCCTGGGTGCGGTCGCAGGCGGTGCCATCGGTAGCAACATCGGCGGCGGTGACGGCAGGGCGGTTGCGACGCTCTTGGGCATCCTGGGTGGTGCCATGCTGGGCGACAGAATTGAAGGCGGCGGGCAAACCCAGACGCAAAATGTTCAAAACTGCACCACGCAGACCTTTTACGAGAACCGCACCACCGCCTACAACGTGGTCTATGAGTTCAATGGCAAGCAATACTCGGTGCAAATGCCGCAAGATCCTGGGCCCACCATCCGGCTGCAAATCACGCCCGTGGCAGCGTCTGTGCCTGCGCAACCCGTTCAACAATATGCGCCGCAAGTGCAGTCGTCGGTGCCTGATAATTCAGGCTATGTGCCGTTCGAAACGGTTCAGTCCGCGCAGGTGGTCACCCAGTACGTTCAGCCCCAGCAAGTGATTGTTCAACAAGCCGCGCCTCAAGTCGTGTATGCGGCTCCGCAAGTCGTTTACACACGTCCAGTGCGCCCTTATTACTACCCACCGATTGGGGTTAACCTCAATCTGGGCTGGTCAAATGGGGGGCATTGGAACAACGGTCATCACGGTCACGGACACAGATACGGGCGCTGATTCCAAGCGGTCTCAGTGCCTGAAGTGGCGTACACCCGTTAGCACCATCGCTACGCCACGCTCGTTGGCAGCGGCAATGACCTCGTCGTCACGCATGCTGCCGCCAGGCTGAATAATGCAGGTGGCTCCGGCATCAACCACCACATCCAAGCCGTCCCTGAACGGGAAAAACGCGTCACTCGCGACCACGGTTCCTTGCAGCGACAGCTTGGCGTGCTCTGCTTTGATGGTGGCAATGCGCGCAGAGTCAAGACGACTCATCTGCCCGGCTCCCACTCCCCTCGTCATTCCGTTGGCGCAGAACACAATCGCATTGCTCTTGACGTATTTGGCCACGTTCCATGCAAACAGCAAGTCTTGTAGTTGCTGGTCGCTAGGTTTGATGTTGGTGACCACTTTCAAATCAGCTAGTGTCAACTCATGATTGTCTGCCGTCTGCATCAGCAGACCCGAGCCCACGCGTTTGACATCCACCGCGTTCAGCCCGCGCTCCCACGCCGATTTGCCACCAGACTGGGGAACGTCAATCTGCAAAATCCGCACATTGACTTTGGGCTTGAACACAGCCAGCGCCTCGGGGCTGAAGGCGGGTGCCATCAACACTTCGACAAACTGTTTGGATATTTGCAGTGCCGCTTCCTCGTCCACCAAGCCGTTCAAGGCAATGATGCCGCCAAAGGCCGAAGTCGGGTCGGTTTGAAACGCTTTGGCATACGCTTGCGCCGCTGTGGCACCCAAGGCCACACCGCACGGGTTGGCGTGTTTGACGATCACACAGGCGTTCTGTTTGAAGCTCTTCACGCATTCCCAAGCCGCATCGGCATCGGCAATGTTGTTGTAACTCAGCTCTTTGCCCTGAAGCTGTTTTGCAGTGACCAGGGAGCCCGGCGCAGGATGCAAGTCGCGGTAAAACGCAGCTTGCTGATGCGGATTTTCACCATAACGCAAGTCTTGCAGCTTGACGAAGCGACCATTCGATTGGCCCCCAAACAGCGCCTGGCTGCCATCCGCCTGAAAGCTTGACAGATAGTCTGAAATCGCGCCGTCGTATTGGCTGATGCGGTTGAACGCCGCCACCGACAGCGCAAACTTGGTTTTGTCCGTCAGCTTGCCTTGTGACTTCAGCTCGGCCAGCACGCCCGCGTATTGCGACGCATCTGTCAGCACGCCGACGTCTTTCCAGTTTTTGGCCGCGCTTCGCACCATGGCGGGGCCGCCGATGTCGATGTTTTCTATCGCATCTTCCAGTGTGCAACCGGCTTTGGCGACGGTCGCTTCAAACGGATACAGGTTGACCACCAGCAGGTCGATGGTGGCGATGTCGTGGTCTTTCAGAGCTGCCATGTGCGCGGGCATATCACGCCGCGCCAGCAAGCCCCCGTGAATCTTGGGGTGCAGGGTTTTGACGCGACCATCCAGCATTTCGGGGAAGCCCGTGTGGTCGGCCACCTCGGTCACGGGCAGGCCGTTGTCGGCCAGTAACTTGGCGGTGCCGCCGGTGGAGAGCAGCTTGATGCCCAGCGCGTGCAGGTCTTGGGCAAATTCGAGAATGCCAGTTTTGTCGGAGACTGAGAGCAGGGCGTTCATGAATTTATGATTTGAGCAGCTTGTGTTCGAGCAGCTTTTTGCGCAGCGTGTTGCGGTTCAGTCCCAGCCATTGCGCGGCTTTGGACTGGTTCTCACCCGCCTGTGCCATCACCACTTCAAGCAGCGGTTTTTCGACGATCTTGACCATCATCTCGTGCATGCCATCCGGCTCCGAAGTTCGCAGGTCTTTGAAGTACGCCTCCAGGCTGCTGCGCACTACCTCTTCAATGTGTTTTTTGCTCATGCTGCCGACTCCAGCCCCAAAGTCTCATTCATCTTCACTTCCTGTTGTTCCATGTTGTTGTCATCGGCGGTTGCAGCGGACTGCGGGATGCAGTCCATCGTCATCGCCAGGGTCTCAAAATAATCGGTCACCGCCTGCATTTGTGCCGTGCAGTTTTCCAGCAGATTCATGGCCGACCGAAATTCCTCGCCGCCGGGCAAATGCTTCACGTACCACCCAATGTGCTTGCGCGCCGTGCGCACGCCCAAAAACTCGCCGTACAGCGAATAGTGATCCTGCAAATGCGCCAGCGACATGCGTTTGACATCGGCCACCAACGGTGGCGCAAGATGCGTGCCGTGGGCTAGGTAGTGGGCAATCTCCCGAAATATCCAGGGTCTGCCTTGGGCCGCGCGGCCAACCATCACCGCATCGGCGCCCGTCATTTGCAACACAAACTGTGCTTTTTCAGGCGTCGTGATGTCACCATTCGCGACCACAGGAATGCTCAGCGCCGCTTTGACGGCGGCAATCGTCTCGTACTCCGCGTGCCCGCCGTAGCCCTGCTCGCGCGTGCGGCCATGCACGGTGACCATCTGCACGCCCGCGTTCTGCGCGGCCAGCGCGATACGCACAGCATTCTTGTTATTTTGGCTCCAGCCCGTGCGCATTTTCAGGGTGACGGGCACGTCGTGCGGCGCGCAGGCCGCTACCACAGCTTCAACAATGGCCAAAGCCAGCGGCTCGTCCTGCATCAGCGCCGAGCCGGCCCATTTGGTGCACACCTTCTTGGCCGGGCAGCCCATGTTGATGTCGATGATTTGCGCGCCACGGTCGATGTTGTAGGCAGCGGCCTCGCTCATCATTTGCGCGTCCGTCCCCGCGATTTGCACTGAGATCGGCCCAGGCTCGCCTTCATGATTGGCGCGGCGCGAGGTCTTCAATGTATTCCACAGGTCTTTGCGCGAAGTCACCATCTCGCTCACCGCATAGCCCGCACCTTGCGCTTTGCAAAGCTGGCGAAACGGCCTGTCCGTCACACCCGCCATGGGGGCGACAAATAGCTTGTTCGCCAATGTGATGTGGCCGATCTTCATGCGGGCTTGGGTTGGGAGAGTGGGGCGAGAGGTTGTCGTGTCAGGATAGATTCTAGCTGCTCAAAATTTCAGCAATTGAAATCCGTTCGACGGTGTTTTCCCTTGGTCGCAAGCGATTCAAGCCGTCTGCCCATACTCCATATACTGGGCCATGCTCACCCTGCAAGCCTGGATCGATCAACTTCTCGTTTTGCTGGCGTTGCCGCAATATGGTTTGAGCTCAGTGTTCGTGGTGTCGTTCATCTCGGCCACCTTGCTGCCGCTGGGCTCGGAGCCGGCCGTGTTTGGCCTGGTCAGGCTCAACCCCCAGATGTTCTGGCCCGCCATTTTTGTGGCCACGGCGGGCAATACCTTGGGCGGCGCGGTGAGCTGGTGGATGGGCCTGGCCTCGCACAAAGTGGTCGACAAATACCGTCATTCAACGACTCATTTACGCGCTTTGCAATGGCTGGAGCGCATCGGCCCGAAAGCCTGCCTGCTGTCGTGGTTGCCGATTGTGGGCGACCCGCTGTGCGCCGTGGCAGGCTGGCTCAAGCTGTCGTTTTGGCCCTGCGTTCTCTACATGGCGATTGGCAAGTTTTTGCGCTACGTCACCATGACCGCCATTTTGATGGGGCTGTTTGATGCGTTCTGGCCCAGTGCTTGAGTTTGCTAAATGCTATAAGTAATATAGCTGTCTATGAAATATATACGAGAGCTAGAGTGCTAAAAAGCTTGTAATTTGGATGTTTTTGAGCCGTTATCGGTAAAAATTAACTCCCAGGTTAATTTTTACGAACTGAACAAGAAATTCATCACATCCCCATCCTTCACCACGTATTCCTTGCCCTCAGAGCGCATTTTGCCCGCGTCTTTCGCACCTTGCTCGCCTTTGAACTTGATGTAGTCGTCAAACGCGATCGTCTGCGCGCGGATATAGCCTTTTTCGAAATCGGTGTGGATCACGCCTGCCGCCTGCGGGCCGGTGTCGCCCACGTGGATCGTCCAGGCGCGTACCTCTTTCACACCCGCCGTGAAGTAGGTTTGCAGGCCCAGTAGTTTGAAGGCGGCGCGGATCAGGCGGTTCAGGCCCGGCTCGGTCTGCCCCAGCTCTTCCAAGAACATCTGGCGGTCTTCGTCGCTCATCTCGGCCATTTCGGCTTCCATCTTCGCGGATATCGCTACTACGGGCGCATTCTGCGCAGCGGCGAAAGTCTTCAATCGGTCCAGATACGGGTTGTTCTCAAACCCGTTTTCGGCGACGTTAGCGACAAACATGGCGGGTTTGGCGGTAATTAAGAAAAATTGCTGCAACAAGGGCAGTTCTTCCTTGCTGAATTCGATGGTGCGCACGGGTTTGGTGTCGTTCAAAGCGACTTGGCATTTCTCCAAAATCGCCACCAGCTTGGCCGATTCTTTATCGCCCGAGCGGGCCGTTTTCGTGACGCGGTGCAGCGCTTTTTCAACCGCCGCCATGTCCGCCAGGCACAGCTCGGTCTGGATCACTTCAATGTCAGAGATCGGATCGACCTTGCCTGCGACGTGAATCACGTTGTCGTCTTCAAAGCAGCGCACCACGTTGATGGTCGCGTCAGTCTCGCGGATGTGCGCGAGGAACTTGTTGCCCAAGCCCTCTCCCGTGCTCGCGCCTGCCACCAGGCCCGCAATGTCCACAAACTCAACAATCGCTGGGACGATTTTCTCCGGCTTCACAATGGCCGAGAGCTGCTGCAAGCGTGCGTCCGGCAGCTCCACGATGCCCACATTGGGCTCAATCGTGCAAAAAGGGTAGTTTTCAGCGGCAATACCGGCCTTGGTCAAGGCATTGAACAGGGTGGACTTCCCCACGTTGGGCAAGCCCACGATGCCACATTTCAAACTCATGCAAACTCCAAAAAGCGAACTTCCGATTTTAGTTGATCAATCGAATTTGAAATTCCCACTGACCGCCTGCCCCACGCGCAGCACCGTGTCAAAACCCGTTGTGGTGATGGCGTTCATGCCGAAGG
>JANOTO010000046.1:0-11889 GCA_031416395.1 Rhodoferax sp.
ACCGCTTCGACCGATACCGCCTCCACCACCAAACCCTTGCCCTGCATCAGGAAGGCAAAGCGCTGGCGGTAAGCCACCTCAAATCGCGTTTGAATTTGTTCGAGCGATCCAAACGCCACAATCAACGCCGAGTCACTGCCCTCGTAACGCACGTGGACACGGCGGTGCGTGCTGACGCTGCCACTGTTGAGCTGCTGGCTGGTGAGATCCGCTTCGGCTGCGCCAGCCAGCACATCAAGGTGCCGGGCAATATCAGGCAACGCAGCCTCTTGCAACTTCACCTCAACCGCCTGTTCACGAATCACCGATTGATCAGCCAGCCCCATGCCGTAGGCGCTGAGCACGCCCGCCAAAGGGTGCACAAACACCTTCGTCATCCCCAGCGCATCCGCCACCAGGCAGGCGTGCTGCCCGCCCGCGCCGCCAAAGCATTGCAACGTGTAGCGCGTCACATCGTAGCCACGCGCGACCGATATTTTTTTGATTGCATTGGCCATCTGCTGCACGGCGATGTTGATGAAACCCTCTGCAACGTCCTCCGCCTTGCGTCCCGTTTGCGCGGCGAGGGCTGCAAATTTTTCAGTCACTATCGTCTCGTCCAACGATTCATGGCCGGTCGCGCCAAACACTTTGGGGAAATAGCGTGGTTGCACTTTGCCCACCATCACGTTAGCGTCTGTCACCGCCAATGGGCCACCTCGGCGATAGCTGGCCGGGCCAGGGTTGGCCCCCGCGCTTTGCGGCCCGACGCGAAAGCGTGCGCCGTCAAACGCCAAAATCGAACCGCCGCCCGCCGCCACGGTGTGAATGCTCATCATCGGCGCGCGCATGCGCACACCGGCCACCTGGGTTTCAAACTCGCGCTCGAACTCGCCCGCGTAGTGGCTCACATCAGTGGACGTACCGCCCATATCGAATCCGATCACCTTCTCGTGCCCTGCAATCGCAGCGGTGCGGGCCATGCCGACAATGCCGCCCGCCGGGCCACTCAAAATCGCGTCCTTGCCTTGGAACACGTGGGCATCGGCCAGCCCGCCGCTGGACTGCATGAAGAACAGCTTGACCCCTGGCATCTCGCTTGCCACTTGTTTGACATAGCGCCGCAAAATCGGCGATAAATACGCATCGACCACGGTGGTGTCGCCCCGGCTCACAAACTTCATCATCGGGCTCGTTTCGTGCGACGTGCTGATCTGCGTAAAGCCGACCTCCTGCGCGATGCGCTTGGCCGCCTTTTCATGATCGGTGTAGCGGTAACCATGCATAAACACAATGGACACCGACCTCAGCCCGCTTTGATACTGCGTAGCTAGGTCTTCTTTTAATAGTGGTTCATTCAGCGACTCGATCACGTCGCCGTGCGCACCCACGCGCTCGTGCGCCTCCACTACCGCGCTGTAGAGCAGCTCGGGCAGCACGATATTGCGGTCAAACAGACGCGGGCGGTTTTGGTACGCAATGCGCAGCGCATCGCGAAAACCGCGCGTGGTCACCAGCAGCGTTGGCTCGCCTTTGCGTTCCAGCAGTGCGTTGGTGGCCACCGTCGTGCCCATCTTCACGCAGGCGACCTGCGCTGGGGTGACGGGCTCGCCCGGCTTCAAACCCAGCAGATGGCGAATGCCCGCCACCGCAGCGTCTTTGTATTGCTCTGGATTCTCGCTGAGCAGCTTGTGGGTGACCAGCGAGCCATCGGGCCGCTTACCCACCACATCGGTGAATGTGCCGCCACGATCAATCCAGAATTGCCAGCGCTTGTCGTGTGGCGTGTTAGTTGGTTTTTCGAAGTTGTCTTGCATGATTTTCTGAAATTAGCGGTTCACTGTAAGCTGCCATCAATGGCTACTTGGCAACCCCCATCACCCAATCCGGCACGACCGTCACGATCTGCGGAAACACGGTGATGAGCGCAATGCAGATCACCAGGCAAAAGAAGAACGGAATGGCCGCTTTGGCGATGACGGTGCTGTCTTTTCCCGTCATGTTTTGCAGCACGAACAGGTTGAAGCCGACAGGTGGCGTGACCTCGGCTATCTCCACCAACAAGATGACGAAGATACCGAACCAGATCAAGTCAAACCCGGCCTTTTGAATCATCGGCATGACCACTGCCGCCGTCAGCACGATCATGCTGATGCCGTCCAGCGCCGTGCCCAAGATCAAGTAGACGGCGACCAGACAGGCGATCAATGCGTAGGGCGAGAGGTGAAGTGAATCGACCCACTCCGCCAGCTCACGCGGCACGCCGGTGAAGGCCATGGTTTTGGTGAGAAAGGCAGCCCCTGCCAAGATGAACATGATCATGCAACTGGTTCGGGCCGAGCCCATCAAGGCCTCTTTGAAGTTGGTCCAGGTCAACGAGCGGCTCCACGCGGCCAGCGCCAGGGCGCCGACTACGCCGTACGCGGCACATTCAGTGGCAGTCGCCCAACCAGCGACCAGCGACCAGCAGATGAAGATGATCAGCAACGCACAGGGAATCAGGTTTTTGGAGAGCCGCAGCTTCTCCATGAAAGTGGTGTCCGGTTCGCGTGGCGGCATTTTGTCCTTGTTGCGGATCGACCACCAGGCGATGTAGCCCGAGAACAGCAGCATCAACAAAATGCCCGGCAAAAAACCCGCGAGAAAGATTCGGATGATCGACGCATCGGCCGCAACCGCATACACCACCATCGTAATAGATGGCGGAATCAAGATACCCAGCGTGCCGGCAGTGGCCAGCGAGCCAATGGCGATGTCTTCGTCGTAGCCGCGTTTTTTCAACTCGGGCAGCGACACTTTGGCAATCGTCGCGCAGGTGGCGGCAGACGAGCCCGACACCGAGCCAAAAATGCCGCAGCCCAAAATTGTGGTGTGAAAGAGTCGCCCTGGCACCCGGTTAAGCCATGGCGCTAAGCCGGTGAACATCTCTTCGCTCAGGCGCGTGCGAAACAAGATTTCACCCATCCAGATGAACAACGGCAGCGCTGCCAGCTCCCAACTGGCATTGCTCTCCCAAAAGGCGGAGAACAGGTTCAACCCCGGTTGCGTGTTGGTAAAGAACGCCTGACCTACCCAGCCGCAAATCGCCAGCGTCATCGCGATCCACACACCACCTGAGAGCAGCAGCAGCATCAACAACAGCAAGATTGCGCCAATGGCAAGAATATCCATGATCGGGTCTTTTTTAGTTTTGTAGATCAGAGATCTGACGAAAAGTCGCCTTTGGCGTGCCGCTCGGCCACAAGGCGCACAAAGGTGGGCACGTCGCCACGCACCACAATCACAAACTCATCGACGACTGCCACCAGCAACAGTACGGCACCCAACGCAAAGCTTGACTGCGGAATCCAGATTGGGATGGGTAGCAAACCCTGTGCGGGTTCGTTGAACTCCCAGCTTTGCAAGGTGAACCGGCACGCCCAAAACGCCAGGTAACCGCACGCACACACCGCGATGAACAAGCTGCCGAGTTCCAGCTTGCGCCGTGTGGCTGCGCTCACGTGCTCAAGCAGCAGCGTCACACGCACGAAGTCGCCATGTTTGAACGCGTGCGCCATGGTGAAAAACGCTGCCGCTGCGCACAACCAGGAGACGATGTCGTTCACCGCCCCCGTGGTGAACCCAAACTGCCGCCCCAGCGATTGCGCCACCATCAAAACGCAAATCAACGCAATACACGTCGCGCCCAGCGCGGCGGCCGCCAGGTAAATCCTGTCCAGCGCTTTGCGCCCCGTCGAGTCAACGGGCCGATTGCTTTGAGATCCGTTCATCATGGTGACCTGTAAAGTTTGAATGCCTGATTTGAACTCAATTATTTGGCGGAGTTACTTGGCATTGAAGGCATCAATGATGGTTTTACCTTCATCGCCCGCCAGTTTGAGCCAATCGTTTGGCTTCTAGGTAGCTGGTGGCCAAGAACGGAATGGAGTCCACACCAAATACGGGCGCCTCGTTGGCAGCCCCCGACAGAATGAACTCGCCCACGGGTGTCTGCGCTGATTGCACCGCCCGCTTGATTTCGTTCGCCTTGAACAGCGATGCGTTGGGGTGCACGGTGATTTTGAGTTTGCCGGCAGTGGCTTTATCCACGCCATCTGCAAACAGCATCAGGTTTTGCACCTGGAACGTGTTGGCACCGTAGCCCGAAGGCAAGTCCCATTTGGTTTGAGCGAAGCTCATGCCCGTGGTCGCGGAGCAGGCTGTAGCAACGATTGATATCAGTAGTTTTTTCATCAGGTTCGCCAGTTAATGGAGTTAATAGAAAAAGAGTTCAGGAAGTAGCCAATTGAGAATTGAGCAGATCTGTAATCAGCATCGTCCCTGGTGCGTGCGTGATGCAAAACTCGAGCCGTGCCTGCGCAATGGCAGCTTGGGGAGTTACACCGCAGGCCCAAAACACGGGAATCTCATCGGGCAGCATAGCTATCGCGTCGCCGTAGTCAGGCTTGGACAAATCGGCAATGCCAATCTGCAAGGGGTCACCCAGGTGCACCGGCGCACCATGCACCTGCGAGAAGCGCGCCGTGATCTCTGCTGCGCGGCTCGCATCGGCTGGCTTGAAAGGCCGCATGCTCACCACCATCGGCCCATTGAACGGCCCGGCTGGCGTCGTTGCGATGTTGCTGCGGTACATCGCCACATTGCGCTTCTGCGAGATATGGCGCAGCGGGAAACCCGCTTGCAACAGCGCTTCCTCAAATGAGAACGAGCAGCCAATCACAAACGTCACCAGATCTTTGCGCCACAGCTTGCTGATGTCAGTCGGCTCATCCACCAGCTCACCATCGCGCCACACGCAGTAGCGCGGTACGTCGGTGCAGATGTCAATGTCGTCGCCCAAGGTAGGCAAATGCGCCTGGTCCGGCTCACCCACCGCCAACAGCGGACACGGCTTAGGGTTGATCTGGCAGTAGCGTAAAAAATCACCCGCCAGCGACTGCGGCAAGATCACCACATTGCCCTGCACATAACCGTCTGCCGTACCGCTGGTGTGCGATGTCCATTCGCCTCGGCGAATCAAGCCTCGGGCAAGTTGGGCGCTGGTGGGCTGCGTGGCAGCGTTAGTCAAGTTGGGAACAGTCACATCAAATCCATCACATTTTTCAACATGAAACGGATTGTGAACAGCCCTCGCTTCCCAAGCAAACAAATAATTTTTTGCTCAAGCCATCAATTTATTCGATGGCTGATCAGATAAAAAGTGAGGGCAAACCCTAGGAAAACTAAGCCCAGTCTCACTTGGGGCCGGAGATGGTTGACGCGTGCGCCGAAGAATTTGCAGCCTCTGGCGTGCAGATGCCCCCTCCGACGGATCAAGCCTTCGGGCACCGCACACTGTCCTTTCGAGACCCGAACGGTTATGTGCTGGATAGAAGGCATCTGCGTAAATTCCGGGGAAATCGCGGGGAAGTAAACTTCCGCACTTTCCCGTTTTGGCCGGGAATTGCCGCCTGCGCACCCTTGAATTTACCGGGTTTTCCCTTCTTGCAGTGGGAAATTTGAGAGGTTTGATGGTGCCGATTGTCGGAATCGAACTGACGACCTTCCGCTTACAAGGCGGGTGCTCTACCAACTGAGCTAAATCGGCACTGGCTGTATTTTACAGGAGCGTGGACACAATCCCAAGCAAGTCGCAATCACTTCACCCGCTTGAGTGCCGGGCGCGGCCCAGATGGAGGACGCGGCGGTTTGACGTTGGGCGAACCGGAATCGGCAGACCCTGGCGACAGCTGAACGACTTTGGCATCCGCAGTCCTTTGTGGGCCTATGGACGACATTGCCCCGGCACTGGGCACGGATGCCAACGCCACGGGCCCGGTGTTGCCGCTGGCAGTCGGATTGGGGCTGACGTTGACACCCTGCGATGCCGCCATGGGGAACGACATGCCCTGCCCGTTTTCGCGCGCGTAGATCGCAATGACCCGACTAATCGGCACCATGATTTCGCGCGCAGTACCTGCAAAGCGGGCCTTGAACTCGATAAAGTCGTTGCCAAGCTTCAACGCGCTTGTCGCGTCAAAGCTGATGTTAAGCACGATCTCGCCATCTTTCACGTACTCGTTGGGCACGCGCACGCTGTCGTCCACCAGTACCGCGACATAGGGGGTCAAGCCGTTGTCGGTGCACCACTCGTACAGGGCCCGAATCAGGTAGGGGCGCGTGGAGGTGGTGTCTTTGGTGTCGAACATGCTTGTTATCGTACCAACTTCAAAATCACTTGCGCATGACCTTTTCGGAAGGGGTCAACGCTTCAATGTAAGC
The DNA here is from genome assembly GCA_031416395.1 of Rhodoferax sp. Lineage (GTDB taxonomy): Bacteria > Pseudomonadota > Gammaproteobacteria > Burkholderiales > Burkholderiaceae_C > JANYCG01. The sequence goes on from JANOTO010000046.1 coordinate 6,241, forward strand.
AGGCCTTGAGAAAATGCGTTCGGCGTACTTGAGTAGCGGTGCGGCGTTTTTGCTCAGGTCAATGCCGTAGTAATCGAGGCGCCACAACAGCGGTGCAATGGCGACATCGAGCATCGAGAAGTTGTCGCCCAGCATGTACTTGTTCTTCAAGAAGATTGGGGCGAGTTGAGTCAGGCGGTCGCGAATATGCGCACGGGCTTTTTCCAGCATCTTCTCGTTGGCCTTGGCCGCGCGCGACTCCAGCGTGGAGACGTGAACGAACAACTCTTTCTCAAAATTGAGCAGAAACAGGCGCACGCGCGCGCGATCAACCGGGTCGCCGGGCATCAGTTGCGGATGTGGGAAGCGCTCGTCAATATACTCGTTGATGATGTTCGACTCATAAAGAATCAAATCTCGCTCGTCCAGGATGGGCACCTGACCATAAGGGTTCATCACGCTGATGTCTTCGGGTTTGTTGTAGAGGTCAACATCGCGAATTTCGAAGTCCATGCCCTTCTCAAACAGCACAAAGCGGCAGCGGTGGGAAAAGGGGCAAGTGGTGCCTGAGTACAAGACCATCATTTTTTGGGACTCCTAGAAAAATTAAAGAGTGGGAGACCACAAGGTCGGCCCACTCACAGGTACTCACACGCCTGACACCGACTTAAACGGCGCACCAGGCGGCGTGTTCAATTTACTTCACGTCTTTCCAGTACGCAGCATTCAGCCGCCAGGCGAAGACAGTGAAAACACCCAGAAACAGCAAGACCCACACGCCCACGCGAACCCGGTTACCCTGCGCGGGCTCACCCATCCACTGCAGGTAGTTGACGAGGTCACCCATGGCTTGATCATATTGAAGCGGGGTCATGGTGCCCGGGGTCAACTGGTCCCAGGCTTTGAAGGTTTTCACTTCGTGCCCGTGTTCGGTTTTGACATCAAATACCGGTTTGCGGTTGCCTTGCAGCTCCCACAGGGCATGTGGCATGGCGACGTTGGGATAAGCCAGGTTGTTCCAGCCGGTGGCTTTGGTGTCGTCAGGGTAGTAGGTGCGTAGGTAGGTGTACAGGTAATCGGCACCTGAGCCCTGACCAAACGATGCGCGTGAGCGGGCGATCACCGTCAAATCCGGCGGGTTCGCACCAAACCAATCTTTGGCTTGCTTGGGGTCCATCGCCACCTTCATCGTCTCGCCGACTTTATCGGTGGCGAACAGCAGGTTGTCCTTGATTTGCTGCTCGGTCAGGCCAATGTCTTTCAAGCGGTTGTAACGCATGTAAGCCGCAGAGTGGCAGTTGAGGCAGTAGTTGACAAACAGCTTCGCCCCGTTTTGCAGCGAAGTCATGTCGTTAATGGTGTTGGGTGCTTTGTCCCAAGCGATACCTCCTGACGCGGCCCAGGTGCCGCCCGCCAGACCCAAGGCCATCACCCAGCCTACGACGAATTTTTTCATCAACTCTGCAGGCTTGCTCATCGCTTTGCTTGTCGCTTCGCTCGTCATACTCATAGTAGTCATAATGGTTGTTGCTCCGCTTCAGTGAGCAGCAAAAGTAACGCGGCTGGGCACGGCCTTGGGCTCGCCCAGCTGGCTCCACCACGGCATCAGCACAAAGAAGCCGAAGTAGAACAGCGTTCCGACTTGCGATACCCGCTCGCCGATTGCGGAGGGCGGCTGCACACCCAAGTAGGCCAACACCACAAAGTTGACGACAAAGATGGCGTAGAGATACTTGTGCCAATCAGGCCTGTAGCGAATCGACTTGACCGGGCTGTAGTCCAGCCACGGCAAGAAGAACAGAATGATGACCGCGCCGCCCATCACCACCACACCCCAGAACTTCGCGTCGATGGAGAGCATCATCGCGGCCACGCCGAGCGCGCCGAGAATGAGGATGCCTTTGAAAATAACAGGCATCTTGAATTTGACAGCCAGCAGCAGAGCGCCGCCGACAACGCAGGCAATCAACACGTACATGAATTCACCCGTGATCGCTCGCAGCATGGAGTAATACGGCGTGAAGTACCAAACCGGGGCAATATGCGCCGGGGTTTTCAGCGGGTCTGCCGGAATGAAGTTGTTGTACTCCAGGAAGTAGCCACCAACTTCCGGCGCAAAGAAGACGATGGCGGTGAACACCATCAAAAACATGCTGACCATGAAGATGTCATGCACCGTGTAGTACGGATGGAACGGGATGCCGTCAAGCGGACGCCCTTTGGCATCTTTGGGTGCGCCGGGGCCTTTTATTTCAACACCATCGGGGTTGTTGGAGCCGACATCGTGCAAAGCCACGATGTGCGCAGCCACGAGGCCAAGCAGCACCAGCGGCACGGCGATCACATGGAACGCGAAGAAGCGGTTCAGCGTGGCATCGCCGACGACATAGTCACCTCGAATCAGCAAGGCCAGATCTGGGCCAATGAAGGGGATCGCGGCAAACAGATTGACGATCACCTGTGCGCCCCAGTAGCTCATCTGACCCCATGGCAAGAGATAGCCCATGAAGGCTTCCGCCATCAGGCACAGGAAAATCGCGCAGCCGAAGACCCACACCAGCTCACGTGGCTTCCTGTAGCTGCCATAAATCAGGCCGCGAAACATGTGCAGATAAACCACCACAAAAAAGGCTGATGCACCCGTGGAATGCATGTAGCGCACCAGCCAACCCCAGGGCACGTCGCGCATGATGTATTCGACTGAACCGAATGCCAGCGCGGCATCCGGCTTGTAGTGCATGGTCAAGAAGATACCCGTCACGATCTGGATCACCAGCACCAGCATGGCGAGCGCGCCAAAGACGTACCAGATGTTGAAGTTCTTCGGAGCGTAATACTCCGACATGTGAACTTTGTAAGCATCAAAGGCGGTCGGAATGCGGTTTTCGAACCAATTCGTCAGCTTGGCACCCGCTGACGCGTTGGGGGAGATTTCTTTCATTTCTGCCATGATGGGGATGCTCTGAAAAACTTGCAGGGTTTAGCTAAATGGCGATGTCGCTTAATGGCTCAGTGGCGCTGAAAATCAGGCCTTTTTGTCCTCACCGATCAGCAAACGGCTGTCAGAGAGAAACATATAGGGTGGCACTTCAAGATTGTCTGGCGCGGGCTTGTTTTTGAAGACGCGGCCGGCGATGTCAAATGTAGAGCCATGGCAGGGGCACAAAAAGCCGCCCGCCCAGTCATCCGGCAGCGAGGGCTGGGCGCCCACTTGAAACTTATCCGACGGTGAGCAGCCAAGGTGTGAGCAAATGCCCACGGCCACGAAATACTCTGGCTTGATGGAACGCGCCTCGTTGCGGGCGTATTCGGGTGTGAGCTCATCGGGCTTACGCAGAGATTTGGGGTCTGCCAACTGGGCATCCAGCTTCGATAAGGTGGCCAGCTGCTCGGGCGTGCGCTTGACGATCCAGACCGGCTTGCCGCGCCATTCGACCGTGAGTTTTTCGCCGGGCTTCATCGCGGAGATGTCCACCTCAACCGCCGCACCAGCCGCCTTGGCCCGCTCAGACGGCTGAAAAGTGCTCACAAAAGGTACGGCCACTGCGCCAATACCAACGGCACCCGCACAACTCGATGCAATCAGCCAGGTTCTTTTACTGCCATCAACTTGGCCATTGCCTACCAGGGTCTCACTCATAGGAATCCTCAAAGAAAACATCACTCGAATCGTCCTCAGGGTGTCGCAACCCTAGGGACAACCCGGCATTGTAGCGGAGCAACGGCGAACATTTTGACGCGCAATAAGCACTTGACAAGCGCCAAAGGTCGGCAATACTACCCAACTTTTCACCACAAGAGGAGTACGGAAATGAGCATGATGCAGGAATTCAAAGACTTCGCTCTGAAGGGCAATGTCATGGACTTGGCCGTGGGTGTGATCATTGGCGGCGCGTTTGGCAAGATCGTTGATTCAGTCGTCGGTGACCTGATCATGCCCCTCGTAGGCAAGATTTTCGGCGGGATCAATTTTTCCGAGATGTACATCATGCTGGCTCCACCTGCCAAAGCGGTTGAAGGCGTGACCAGCTACTCTACTTTGAAGGCAGCGGGCGCGAACCTGTTTGCTTACGGCAATTTCCTGACGGTTGCGGTGAACTTCATCATCCTCGCGTTCATCATCTTCATGATGGTCAAGCAGATGAACCGCCTGAAGAAAGAGGCTGCACCGGCTGTACCTGCAGCGGTTCCCGAAGATGTCATGCTGCTACGCGAGATTCGGGACAACCTCAAGAAATAGGCTCTGAAGCGCTCGAAAAAACGCCCGTTACGTTGCTCCTTATCGGGTGTTTTGCTTGGCGACGCGAATTGCCTCAATCAGGCTGGACGCATCGGCCCGGCCTGTTCCAGCGATGTCAAACGCGGTGCCGTGATCCGGGCTGGTGCGCACCAACGGCAGGCCTAGGGTTACGTTCACGCCTTTTTCCACGCCCAGATACTTCACCGGAATCAAGCCCTGGTCGTGGTACATCGCCACCACCACGTCAAACTCGCCCGCCTTGGCGGGGGTAGCACGTGCGCGCATGAAGACGGTGTCTGGCGCAAAGGGGCCGTGGGCATCGATACCGCTGCGGCGAGCTTGCGCAATCGCAGGTGCAATCATGTCGATCTCTTCACGCCCAAACAGGCCGCCCTCACCCGCATGCGGGTTCAACCCTGCCACGCCGATGCGCGGGGCGCGTCCCAATGTGCTGGACAACGCGGTATGGGTGATTTGCAGCGTCTGCACCACGTTGTCAAACGTCACCGCTTGAATCGCATCCACCAGTGACAGGTGGATGCTCACCAGCACCACCTTCAATTCATCGTTCGCCAGCATCATACGAACGGGCATGGCTGCAATGGATTGACCTGCATAACGGGCCGCCAGCGCTTGCAGCATTTCCGTGTGACCGGGGAAGCTCGCGTAAGGCGCGCCTGCTAACGCTAGCGCTTCCTTATGAATCGGTGCGGTGACGATGGCGGCCACGTCACCGCGAAGAGCTGCATTGGCCGCCCAGACGATGCTTTGCCCGGCGGCACGCCCCGAGTCAGCGCTGACTTGACCGATGGTGAACGGCCCCGCAGCACCGTCAGGTTGCAACACTGGAATGCAGCGCGGCGGATTGACCAGCGCCTGTGCCGGCTCGTCGATCAACGCCACCGCAACTGGGATGACACCGCCCGATACAAACCCCACCGCACGGCGCACCGCGGCTACATCACCGACGACAAAGCAGCCTTCGGCGATGTGCGGCGCATCACGAAACGCCTTGGCAATGATCTCGGGTCCGATGCCGCTGGGGTCACCGAGCGTAATGGCGATAGGTTTCATGCGGGATTGTCGATGTCAATGAATTCATGCGCCAAGCCCAATTGGGTGGCGATGTGCCCGGCGACCGCAGGCGCACCGTAGCGCTCGGTCGCGTGATGCCCGCAGGCAAGGTACGCCACACCAGCCTCGCGGGCATAATGAGCCTGGGGTTCGGAGATTTCTCCGGTGATGAAGGCATCGGCCCCGGCTGCAATGGCCGCCTCAAAATAACTTTGGGCACCGCCCGTGCACCATGCGATTTTGCGGATTTCTTTATCCGGCACATCAACCAAGGCGACGGGCCGTTTCAGTACACGCTCTACATGATTCGCAAGGCTGTGCGCCTTGGCGAAGTTGCGGCCATCGATGCGTTTTCC
>JANOTO010000047.1:0-4025 GCA_031416395.1 Rhodoferax sp.
ATGAAGTTTAGAAGTTTTTCGGCTTTAGCCACCGCATTGCTTGCGGCAGCCACCATGTTTTCTGTAGCGCAAAACGCACTGGCGCAGGAGGCGCCCCGGGTCAAATTTACCACCACCGCAGGCGACTTTGTGGTCGAGGTCTACCCTGACAAGGCCCCAAAGACGGTTGATAATTTTTTGCAATACGTCAAAGACAAGCACTACGACGGCACCATTTTCCACCGCGTGATCGAGAACTTCATGGTGCAAGGCGGCGGTTTTGACGCGAAATTTACTGAGAAAAAAGGCCGCGCACCTGTCGCGCATGAAGGCCGTGAAGCCTTGGAAAAAGGCGGCGCGCGTAACGTTGTAGGCACGCTGGCGATGGCACGCACGAATGACCCACACTCGGCGACGGCACAGTTTTTCATCAACGTCAAAGACAACGCATTTCTCGACCCCACCTTGATTCCGCCCGGCGACCCGGTGCCCAAGTTTGAGTATCAGGGCAAGGTCTACGAGAACACGCCACGCTCGAATTTGGTCAACGCGCCGCAGTTATTTGGTTACACCGTGTTTGGCAAAGTGGTCAGCGGCATGGACGTGGTGACCAAAATCAAAGCCACGCCCACCGGCCCTGGCGGCCCCTTCCCTACCGATGTTCCGAAAACGCCCGTTCTTATCAACTCCGCAACCATGGTGAAATAAATTTACATGAGCAACCCTAAAGTCGAACTCCACATTGCTAATCACGGCGTCATCACCCTTGAATTGGATGCTGACAAAGCGCCCAAAACCGTCGCCAATTTTTTGAGCTACGTGAACAAGGGGCATTACAACAACACGGTTTTTCACCGCGTGATCCCAGGCTTCATGGTGCAAGGCGGCGGCATGGAGCCGGGCATGAAAGAGAAAAAAGGCGACGCACCCATCAGCAACGAAGCCAACAACGGCCTGAAGAACAACAAATACACCGTGGCGATGGCCCGAACGGGTGATCCGCATTCAGCCACCGCGCAGTTTTTCATCAACGCATCAGACAACGGATTTTTGAACCACACGGCGATCTCCGCTCAAGGCTGGGGCTACGCCGTGTTTGGCAAAGTCGTTTCCGGTAGCGACGTGGTGGACAAGATCGAAAAAGTCAAAACCGGCCGCAAGGGCCATCACGATGACGTGCCAAATGAAGATGTGGTGATTGAGAAGGCCGTCGCCCTTTGAAGTCGATGCCCGTGATCTCTCATGATGAGTAGTGAACGGGCTGAATTGATCGCACCGCCGCACTGGCGGGCGGTCGATTTCATCTCCGACTTGCACCTGCAGGCATCTGAACCTGAAACCTTCAGGGCCTGGACAAACTACCTTAAAACCACCCAAGCGGATGCGCTGTTCATCCTGGGTGACTTTTTTGAAGTGTGGGTTGGCGATGACGCTGCCGCCGCAGCAACGTCAACTTCAGACACGTTTGAGCGTCAATGCGCATCACACCTGCATCAGGCAGCGCAACGCCTTGATATTTTTTTCATGCACGGTAATCGGGACTTTCTGGTGGGCCGGGACTTCTTGGATCAATGCGCTGTCACCCTACTCAGCGATCCCACACTGCTTTGTTTCGGCGGGCAACGCTGGCTCTTGAGCCATGGCGATGAGCTTTGCCTGGCCGATACCGAGTACCAGCAGTTTCGCAAACTGGTGCGCAGCGATGCGTGGCAGACTGATTTTTTGAGCAAGCAATTGCCTGAGCGCCAGACCATTGCGCGAAGCTTGCGCGCGCAGAGCGAGGCGCGCAAGAAACTGGGCATGAAGTTTGTTGATGTTGATGCGGTCATGGCAAGCCAGTGGTTGCACAGCGCAGGTGCAAACACCTTGATTCATGGCCATACGCACCAACCGGCCGACCATGACCTGGGCCACGGCTTGCAGCGCATTGTGATGAGTGACTGGGATGTGGCCGCAACGCCGCCCCGAGCGCAGGTACTGCGTCTGAGTCTGCCGCGCAGCCAGGGTGCCAAGGCACACGCAAATCTACAACGATATTATATAAATAGCGAACTATCTATATTATTCGAGAGCTAAGGCGGTATTTGTTTTCCATTCAAACAATTTTGGCTGTTTTTAGGTGGAAAATTAACCTGTAGGTTAACTCAAGGTCACATTGCGCTTCTTGAGCAATCTGGGCAACACCAACACCGCGATCACAACCACCAACAGCGCCAACGACATAGGCCGCTGTAGGAACACCATGGCGCTACCCTCGCCTATTGACATCGCGTTGCGCAGTTGCGCTTCAGCCAGTGGGCCCAGAATCATGCCTACCACGATGGGTGCCGTCGGGAAGTTGAAGCGGCGCATCACCAGGCCCAACAGGCCAATACCATAGAGCAAAAACAAATCGAATGCGCTTTGGCGCATGCCGTAGGCACCCACTGTCGCAAAAATCAAAATACCTGCATACAGCTGCGGCTTGGGCACTTTGAGCAGCTTGACCCACAGGCCCACCAGCGGCAGATTCAAGATCAGCAGCATCACGTTGCCAATGTAGAGCGAGGCAATCAACGCCCACACCAGCGAGGCGGAGGATGTGAACAACTGCGGCCCCGGTTGGATGCCGTAGTTTTGAAACGCGCCGAGCAGAATCGCTGTCGTATTGGAGGTCGGGATGCCCAGCGTCAGAAGTGGAATCAAGGCGGCTGTCACCGTGGCGTTGTTGGCCGCCTCCGGGCCTGCTACGCCTTCAATCGCGCCTTTGGAGCCGAATTCTTTGAGGTTCTCTCCCTTGGCCAGCTTCTTCTCGGTGGCGTAGCTCAGGAAGGTCGGGATCTCAGTGCCGCCCGCCGGGATACAGCCAAACGGCGCACCAATCGCCGTGCCGCGCAGCCAGGCTGGGATCGAGCGTCGCCAGTCGGCCTTGCTCATGGTGACGCGGCTCATCTTGTTTTCAGACTCGCGCACCTTGCCCTCAAACACCACCGCGTGCAAGGCCTCGGCCACGGCAAACAGCCCCACTGCGACCAGCACGATTTCAACACCATCGAGCAGCTCTGGGACGCCCCCGGTGTAGCGCGCCTGACCGGTGATTTGATCCAGGCCAATCAAGCCGATGGCAAGACCGACGAACAGTGCCGTCAACCCGCGCACCGTGCTTTGCCCCAACACCGCGCTGACGGTGGTGAACGCCAGCAGCATGAGCATGAAGTATTCGGGTGGCCCCAACTTCACGGCGAACTCCGCCACGCCGGGTGCGAACAACGTCACCAGCACGGTGGCAATGGTGCCAGCCACAAACGAGCCGATGGCCGACGTGGCCAAGGCCTGCCCAGCCCGGCCATTTTTGGCCATCTTATTGCCCTCCATCGCCGTCACCATGGTGGCGGTTTCTCCCGGCGTGTTGAGCAAGATCGACGTGGTGGAGCCGCCGTACATTGCACCGTAATAGATGCCCGCGAAGAAAATCATCGAGGCCGTGGCGTCGACCTTGGTCGTAATCGGCAGCAGCATCGCAACCGCCGTGGCTGGGCCAATTCCGGGCAGCACGCCCACCGCCGTGCCCAACGCGCAGCCGACAAAAGCCCACAACAGATTGACTGGCGTGCCCGCGGTGATGAAGCCTTGAAGCAGGTTGTTCCAGATATCCATCACAACCACCCCGTCTGCGTTAAACCCGGCAGGTTGATGGCCAGAAATTTGGTGAACATCCAGTAAACCGGAGTCGCGATCAGCAGCCCGGTGATGGTGTCGTTGACCCACGATTTAGCGCCGTTGCCAGCCTGCCCTTGCGCATTGCGCATGCCGCGCGAAGCCAGCACAAAGCACAGCGTGCAGCTGAGTATGAAGCCCAAGGTCGTGATCAGCGCGGCATTGGCCAGCAGACCGGCTGACATCCAGACAAAGCCACCCCAATACGGCTTGGCAGGTGCATCGTCACCCTCCTCCCCCATGTCGCGAAACCCACCCGTGCGTGCCTCGTGGACCATAAAACCACCGCACACCAGCAAGGCCACACTGACCAGCCACGGCAGGAAATTGGGGCCTACCCCCGCATAGCC
>JANOTO010000048.1:0-4911 GCA_031416395.1 Rhodoferax sp.
CATCAGCGGCGCGGTGGAATTTGACGACCGTACCGGCCCCGTGCATGACGCGCTGGCCAGCTCGGTCAAAACCTGGCTGCAGGCGGTGCACCGCACGGTTGTGCAGGCCAAAGCCTGCGGTCACCTGGATGAGAACGCCAATGAGCAGCAAGTGGCCTTTGAGATTCACGGCCTGATCCTCGCGTTGCATTACGAGGCGCGCTTTCTCAAATACCCCGGCTCGATTGACCGCGCCGTGCAGGGTTTTAACAACATCGTGGCGCGCAGCAGTAATCAAACCTGACACCGATACGACTGACATCAACACACCAGATTTTTAATTTCAATCTTCAATTTCATCAAGGACTAGACCATGCCCACCTACACGCCCCCGCTACGCGACATGCAATTTGTGATGCACGAGTTGTTCAACGTCGTTGCAGACTTCAAAGCCATGCCCAAGCATGCCGACATTGATGCCGACACCATCAACGCCGTGCTGGAAGAAGCTGGCAAGTTCGCCACTGACGTGGCGCTGCCGATCAACATCAGCGGCGACACCGAAGGCTGCAAACATGACAAGGTGACCCATGAAGTCACCACGCCCACGGGCTTCAAGGCTGCCTACAAGCAGTTTGTGGCCGGGGGCTGGCCTGCCTTGAGCTGCGACCCAGCTTTTGGTGGCCAAGGCCTGCCACTGGTGGTCAACCAGTGCTTTTACGAGATGCTCAACAGCACCAACCAAGCCTGGACGATGTACCCCGGCCTCACGCACGGTGCCTACGCGTCGCTGCACACCTACGGCACGCCCGAGCAGCAGCAAACCTACCTGCACAAAATGACCAGCGGCGAGTGGACGGGCACCATGTGCCTGACCGAGCCGCATTGCGGCACCGACTTAGGCCTGATGCGCACCAAGGCCGAGGCTTTACCTGACAGCACTTACAAAATCACCGGCAACAAGATCTTCATCAGCGCGGGTGAACACGACATGGCCGACAACATCATCCACCTGGTACTGGCCCGCCTCACCGATGCACCTCCCGGTATCAAGGGCGTTAGCCTGTTCATCGTGCCGAAGTTTCATGTCAACAAAGATGGCACCTTGGGTGCGCGCAACGGCATTTACTGCGGTGGCCTGGAGCACAAGATGGGCATCCACGGCAACGCCACAGCGCAGATCGTGCTCGATGGTGCCATCGGCACCCTGGTGGGCCAGCCCAACAAGGGCATGCAGGCCATGTTTGTGATGATGAACGCCGCGCGCTTGGGTGTGGGCAACCAGTCCCTCGGCTTGACCGAAATGGCGTACCAAAACGCGCTGGCCTACGCCAAAGACCGCATTCAGATGCGTTCATTGAGCGGCCCCAAAGCCATTGACAAACCGGCGGACCCGATCATCGTGCACCCCGACGTGCGCAAGATGCTGCTGACCGCTCGCGCCTACGCTGAAGGTGGCCGCGCGCTGGCTGTGTATTGCGCCATGCTGCTTGAAAAAGAGCACAACCACCCCGATGAGAAGGTGCGCAAAGACAGTGGTGAGATGCTGTCGATGCTCACCCCTATCGTCAAAGCCTTCATCACCGACAACGGCTGGACGGCCACCTCCATGTGCATGCAGGTGTTTGGCGGGCACGGCTACGTGAAGGAATGGGGCATGGAGCAGTATGTGCGCGATGCCCGCATCAATATGATCTACGAGGGCACGAACACAATTCAATCGCTCGACCTGCTGGGCCGCAAAGTGCTGGGTAACAACGGAGCCACATTGAAGAAGTTTGGCAAGCTGATTGGCGCGCTGGTGGAAGAAGAAGGCGTGAATGAGAAAATGGCCGAGTTCATCACGCCCATCGCGATTTTGGGCGAGCAGATGACCAAGCTGACCACTGAGCTGGGCTTCAAAGGCTTTCAGAATGCGGACGAAGTGGGCGCTGCTGCCGTGGACTATCTGCGCGTGGCGGGCCACCTGGTGTTTGGCTACTTTTGGGCACGCATGGCGCAGGTCGCACTGCGCGAGATTGCGGCAGCGGAATCGGAAAAAAGACCGCCCGACCCGTTCTACCTGGCCAAGCTGCAGACCGCGCGGTTTTACTTCGCGAAATTGCTGCCCGAGACTGCGTCACTGCTCAAAACCGCGCGGGTTAGTGCTAAGGTATTGATGGACACCGAAGCGGTGTTCGCTTAGGTCCTTTTAAGTCGTTTTCGACCCAACGATCCAGCCCAAAGGAGTCCCCGTGATCAAGTCATCGTTTGCCCTTTCAGCAATTGTCTTTTGTTCCCTCGCCACAGCTCAGATGAGCCCCGTTGGCCGATGGAACACGGTGGATGACAAAACGGGTGAGGTGAAGTCAGAAATTCGGATCACTGACAGCGCTGGCGTGCTGACCGGCAGCGTCTCAAAACTGCTGCGCAAAGATGCCAAGCAAGACGATGTGTGCGATCAGTGCTCCGATGACCGCAAGGACAAACCCATCCTGGGTCTTCAAATCATTCGCGGGGCGAAAAAGGCGGAGGGCAGAGACGTTTGGGAAGAAGGCAAAATTCTCGACCCCGAAAACGGCAAAAACTACACCTTGCGCCTGACCCCCGTGGATGGCGGAAAAAAACTTGAAGTGCGTGGCTCCATCGGCCCATTTGGCCGAACGCAAACCTGGGTTCGCGTCCCATAAGCGTCGACCCACTCTCGTCAATCGTCTCAGGAAATTTAATGTCTCGTTTCAATGTGAAAAAAGTCGCTGTGCTCGGCGCAGGCGTAATGGGTGCGCAAATCGCTGCACACCTCGTTAACGTCAAAGTTCCAGTCATTCTGTTTGACTTGTCCTACACGCCGAAAGAAGGCGCAACCGTGTTGCCGGGTGGCAAAAACGCCATCGTCATCAAAGCCATTGAGGGATTGAAAAAGCTCAAACCCTCGCCTTTGGGTGTGACAGAGGACGCAGCCCTGATCCAGCACGCCAATTATGAAGAGCACATGGACTTGCTCAAAGGCTGCGATCTGATCATCGAAGCCATTGCCGAGCGCATGGACTGGAAGACCGATCTGTATCACAAGATTGCGCCGTTCATTGCAGACGGCGCCATCGTGGCCAGCAACACCTCGGGCCTGTCGATCACAACATTGAGCGAAGCCCTGCCCGAGGCGATCAAACCGCGCTTTTGTGGCATTCACTTCTTCAATCCGCCGCGCTACATGGCATTGGTGGAGCTGATCAACACACCCACCACCCAACCGCAAATTCTGGACGACCTGGAAACCTTCGTTACCAGCGTGCTGGGCAAAGGCGTGGTGCGCGCGAAGGATTCGCCCAACTTCATCGCGAATCGTGTCGGCATCGCGGGCATGATGGCCACAATGAAAGAAGTCGAAAACTACGGTCTGACATTTGATGTGGTGGACGACCTGACGGGCAAAAAACTGGGCCGTGCCAGCTCGGGCACCTTCCGCACCGCTGACGTGGTGGGCCTGGACACGATGGGCCATGTCATCAAGACGCTGCAAGACACGCTGAGCCTGGAGACCGACCCGTTCTACGGCAGCTTTGCAACGCCAGCGGTGTTGAAGACGCTGCTGGAGATGGGCAACCTGGGTCAAAAAGCGAAGGCAGGCTTCTTCAAAAAAGTAGGCCGCGACATCCTCCAATTTGACTTGGCCACCAAAGAATACGTGCCCGCTGGCGGCAAGGCCGACGAAGTCTATGGCCGCATGCTCAAGAAGCCTGCCGCTGAACGCCTCAAGCTGCTGCGTAACAGCGAAGGCAATCAAGGCCAGTTTTTGTGGGCGATTCTGCGCAATGGCTTTCACTACGCTGCAGTGCATCTGGGCAGCATTGCCGACAACGCGCGCGATGTCGATTTTTGCCTGCGCTGGGGTTTTGGCATGAGCCAAGGGCCGTTTGAGCTGTGGCAAGAAGCCGGTTGGCTGGAAGTGGCCAACATGGTCAAGGAAGACATCGACGCGGGTAAGGCGCTGTGCAAAGCGCCGCTGCCGGATTGGGTGTTCAAAGGGCCGGTTGCCGATGCGGGTGGAGTTCACACGCCGCAAGGCTCGTGGAACCCGACCTCTGGCAAGTTCGTGCCACCGCGCAGCTTGCCCGTGTATGCACGCCAGCATTTCCCCGAAAGCGTGCTGGGTGCGAACGCGCTGTCAGCCACGGTGGCGGGCAAGACCTTGCATGAAGACGAGTCGATCCGCCTGTGGACGCTGGACGATGACGCAGGTGGTGACGTCTTGATCGCCAGCATCAAAACCAAGATGCACGCCATCGGCCCCGGCGTGATTGAAGGGCTGGACAAAGCGGTTGACCTCGCCGAGCAGAGCTACAAGGGCCTGGTGGTCTGGTCGCCGGATGAGATGTTCTCAGCGGGAGCTGACCTGCAAGCCATGCTGCCGGGCTTCATGATGGGTGGCGTGGCTGCGATTGACGAGGCCGAGGCTGATTTGCAGCGCGTGATGCTCAAGTTGCGCTACGCGAATGTGCCGGTGGTGTCTGCCATTCGCGGCTTGGCGTTGGGCGGTGGCTGCGAGTTGGCCGTCTATTCGGCCAAACGCGTGGCCGCGATGGAAAGCTACATCGGCCTGGTGGAAGTGGGCGTGGGTCTGGTGCCCGGTGCCGGTGGCCTAACCTACATCGCCCGCCGCGCGGCTGAAAATGCCGCTGCGTCTACCGGTAAAGATCTGCTGCCATTCCTCACAGAAGGTTTCACGGCTGCCGCCATGGCGAAAGTGGGCACTAGCGCGCTGGAGTCGCGCAAGCTGGGCTACTTGCTGGAGAGCGACATCATCGTCGCGCACAAAGACGAGCTGCTGTTCACCGCCATCAACGAAGCGCGTGCCATGTTCACCAGCGGCTACCGCGCGCCGCACAAGCGCCAGTTTGTGGTGGCAGGGCGAAGCGGCGTGGCGACCATCAAGGGCTCGCTGGTCAACATGCG
>JANOTO010000049.1:0-10663 GCA_031416395.1 Rhodoferax sp.
AGGTCGCCCAGGCTGAACTTCCAGCGCTTGGTGGGGTCGTCGATACGCTCTTGCAGCCGTTGCCCCTGCTCGTCAAAACTGATGTGCAGCATGAATTTCATCACCACCGTGCCGGTCTCCACCAGCAACTTTTCAAACGCATTGATGTGGGCGTAGCGTTGCATGGTCTGCGCTGGTTTGATCCAGCCGTTTACCACCGGAACCAGCACGTCTTCATAGTGGCTGCGGTTGAAAATGACGAACTCGCCAGCCGCTGGAACTTGGGCGTGAACGCGCCACAGGTAGTCGCGCGCAAGCTCGGGCGCGGTGGGTGCCTTCCAGCCCATGGCGTGTACACCCAAGGCCGAGGTTTGACCGAAGACGCCGCGAATGGTGCCGTCTTTGCCCGAGGTGTCGGTGCCTTGCAGCACCACCAGCAGCTTGTGGCGTCGGTCGGCATAGAAGAGGTCTTGCAGCGTGTCCAACTCCGTTGCCAATGCCTGCACTGCTGCTTTGTCTTGTGCCTTGTCGCCGCTGGAGAAGGGTTTCTCAGACGGTTTGCAGGCCTCCAGCGCGAAGGGTTTGCCCGAGTTTTCGGTGGGCACCTGCCAGCGGCCTCGCGTGGAGGCCTGTTTATCAGTGATCTTGGCCATGATGCTCCTTGCGGTGTGAGTGACTATGTGCTTCTATATAAATAGCTAACTATGTATATTTTAAGAGAGCTGGGGGTCTATTACATGTAATATTTTGATGGGTGACATTAGAAATGCAAATATTTACCACAATTGTGGTAAATATGTCCGCCTCTGTGTTCCCGTAATAGGCGACCTACCTCGCCAGTCCCCCGCCCATTTGCCCCCGATACCACGCATGGAACTGCTGCATGCCGTCTTCCATGGGGCTTTGGTAGGGGCCAAACTCATTGTCGCCGCGCTCGATCAGGGCTTTGCGGCCGGCATCCATGCGCAAGGCAATTTCGTCGTCTTCTACGCAGGTTTCCATGTAGGCGGCCTGCTGGGCTTCGACGAATTCGCGCTCGAAGGCTGCGATGTCTTCGGGGTAGTAAAACTCGACCATGTTCATGGTTTTTTGCGGCCCCAACGGATGCAGGGTAGAGACGGTGAGCACATGCGGATACCACTCCACCATGACGTGCGGGTAGTAGGTGAGCCAGATCGCACCATGCTGCGGGGGCACACCGTTGCGGTACTTCAGCAACGCGTTTTGCCAGCGCTCATAAGCGGGCGAGCCGCCCTGGCCGTCGCCTTTGGCATCAGATTTGCCCAGTCGATTGGCCACGCCCACGGTTTGCACCGAGTAGTGCTGGTTGAACTGCCATTGCAGCTCGTCACATTCGACAAACTGCCCCAGGCCGGGGTGATAGGGGCCGACGTGGTAGTCCTCCAGATAGACCTCGATGAAGGTCTTCCAGTTGTAGTTGCACAGGTGCATCTCGACGCGGTCAAAACTGTAGCCGCTGAAATCCAGCGCGGCGCGGGGGCCTAGGCCAGCGAGGTCTGCTTTGATATCACGTCGCATGTCGTTCAGAGCATCGTTGACAGGGCGCTCGAACAGCAGGCCATTCCACTCGTCCAGAGGGTAGTTGTGCAGATTCAGGCACGGGTCTTTTTCAAAATGCGGCGCGCCGATCAAGGTGCCAGCGGCGTGCGAGCCGCTGGCGGCGTAGGTCCAGCGGTGCAGCGGGCAGATGATGTTGCCCCCGGCTTGCGCGGGAAGGCTGCCACGGCCTTGCAAAATCAGCGCCTGGCGATGCCGGCAGACGTTGGAGATCAGCTCCACCCCCTTGCTCGTGCGCACGAGGGAGCGCCCGCCCGACTCTTGCGGCAGCGTGTAGTAGTCACCCACATTCGGCACCGCCAATTGGTGGCCGACATAGCGTGGCCCGTTTTTGAACAAAGTATCCATTTCGCGCTGGTAGAGCGCGTCATCGAAATAGCTTGAAACAGGAAGTTGCGTGGAGGGCTGCTGGATTTGAAGGCTTAAATCAGACATGACAGTCTTGACCTAGAGACTCCCCCTATGAAGGGGCAGGGCGCACCCGTTTGGGCGCTTTCACAATGGGATTCCGGACGGGTCTGGAAGAAGGAAGCCGGATTGTAGCTGTCGGGTTCCGGCAAGAATTCAGCAATCTTTCACCCATATTTCACGCGACTATCACGACGGTCGCTTCGGGCCTGCGTAAATTGCACCTCGGACGATGGCAATCCAACGATGGGCGGCCACCGGACTTGCCCGAAACCCACCAGGAGATGCCATCATGAACTCAGTTGCCGAACTCAAAGCACGTGCAAATTTTGGGATGGCGGATTGCCAGCCCTGTCGTATGGCGTGCAAAGGCACTGAATGGCTGGCACAGTTTGAATTTTCAGATGCCGATGACTAAGATGACTTGGTTGCATTGCCATGGACGGCAATCGACGCCGGTGTCAGGCCAACTGACACTGATTGAAACAGTTCAAAATCTGGGAGAGAATCATGAAACTTCGACCAACCAGCCGCGCCGTTGTCCTGTCATTGTCTCTTGCGGCAGCAAGCACAGCCTGGACTCATGAGGACGGCAAATCGCCCGAACAGCTCGGTGTCGTGTCATTTCCGACATCATGCGCGCCCGCCGTACAAGCCCGATTCACTCGCGCCGTTGCATTGCTGCATTCGTTCTGGTTCAGCGAAGGCGAAAAAGCCTTTCGTGAAGTGCTCAAGCTGGACCCGGATTGCGCCATCGCCAACTGGGGCATTGCGGCGATCCTGATCAACAACACCTTTGTCGGAGGTGCCACGCCTGAAAGCGCACGAAAGGCGCAGGAAGCGATTGACCGGGGCCGCGCAACCGGTGCCAAAACCGAGCGCGAGCGCATGTACCTTGAGGCGGTGGCCCAGTATTGGCAGGACTTTGCCAGCCGACCGCACGGCGCGCGCATGAAAACGCTGGCCAATGCGTTCGAGCAATTGGCAAAGCGCTACCCGGACGATGACGAAGCCCATATTTTTTCGGCCATTTACCTCACCGCCACCCAGCCGCCGACCGACCTGACCTTTGCCGCGACGCTGAAGGCCGCTGCCATTCTGGAGCCGCTCATGGTGAAACACCCCGAGCATCCTGGCGTGGCGCATTACCTGATCCACAGCTACGACTACCCGCCCATCGCTGCCAAGGGGCTGACGGCGGCGCGGCGTTATTCAGAAATCGCGGCTTCGGCGCCGCACGCGTTGCACATGCCCTCGCATATCTTCACCCGGGTGGGCGCCTGGCAGGATTCGGTGAGAGTTAACCGCCTCTCTGCCAACTCCGCCAAAGTCGACAAATCTCCCGGCGACTGGTTGCATGCGCTGGACTACATGGCCTACGCCAATTTGCAACTGGCACGCGACCCGGACGCGCTTGACAACATCAACGAAGGCAAGTCCGTGCCCGACCTCAACCCTGCAGTGATGCCGATTGGCTATTCCCTGGCGGCGATGCCGGCCCGCTACGTCGTGGAGCGCGGCATGTGGAAGGAGGCTGCCGCACTGGAGCCGCGCAGCAGCCGCTTCACCTTTGCCGATGCCATGACCTGGTTCGCCAAGGCCTTGGGCGGTGCCCGCAGCGGCGACTTGGCCAGTGCTGAGCAAAGTGCGAAGTGGCTTGGCGATACGGCAGGCGAACTCTCGGCGGCCAAAAATGACTATTGGGCCACTGAAGTGCGAGTGCAGCATCAGGCGGCGATGGCCTGGATCGCGTACGCCAAAGGCAATCGCGATGCCGCCTTGGCCCAGATGCGTGCTGCTGCCGATCTGGAAGACACCAGCAGCAAGTCTGCGGTGTCGCCGGGGCGCCTGATTCCGGCGCGTGAGCTTCTCGCCGAAATGCTGATGCAAAGCGGCAGCCCCGCCGAGGCACTGACGCAGTACGAACGCTCCCAGGTGAATGACCCCAACCGCCTGCGTAGCCTGTATGGCGCGGGTCTGGCCGCCGCGCAAAGCAACAACCGCGACAAGGCCAAAATGTATTACAGCCGGGTCGCGCAACTGGTGGGTACGTCGGATGCACGGCCCGAATTCAAGCCGATGCGCGAGTACATGGCGAGCAATTGACGGCTGGCTTGCCTGCTGGCGCGGTTGGCGCCCCATGCCCGTAAAATCCGGGTTTTACATTGCCCAACGCTGTGCCCAACCCGCCCGCCCAAGAAATGGTTAAAACCTCCGCCAAATCCGCGACCAACCTGCCTGCCAGTTACGAAGCCGCCCAGCGTGAGTTGGAGCAACTTGTCGCCCGCATCGAATCGGGCGATATGGCGCTTGAGCAACTCCTGGAAGGCTACCAACGCGGTGCCGCGCTGCTTGAGTTTTGCCGCGAGAAGCTTACCGCAGTTGAAGACCAAATCAAAGTGCTGGATGGCAGTGTCCTCAAGCCGTGGAATCCTAAGTGAGCGGTGCGCCCGAAGTGCGTATGGCTGAATCGGTGTCGTTTGAACTTGGGGCCTGGAGCGAGCGGCATCTGAATACCGTTGAGCTGGCCTTGCAACGATGGGTTACAACAGATGCCCCTGCGGACTCGAACCCCGGTGCCCCCGGCGCGCTGGTCGAGGCCATGCGCTATGCCGTGCTGGATGGCGGCAAGCGTCTGCGCCCGTTGTTGGTATTGGCCAGTTGCGAGGCGCTAAATGGCAACCCGCACGCTGCCCTGCGCGCCGCCTGTGCGACTGAACTGATCCACGCCTATTCCCTCGTGCATGACGACATGCCCTGCATGGACAACGACATCCTGCGCCGGGGCAAGCCAACGGTTCACGTCAAGTTTGGCGAGGCGCAGGCGCTGTTAGCAGGCGATGCGCTGCAGGCACTGGCGTTTGAACTGTTGACACCGGAAGATGCAGCCATTCCCGCTGATTTGCAGGCCCACCTTTGCCGCCTGCTTGCGCGCGCGGCGGGCAGTGCGGGCATGGCGGGCGGGCAAGCGATTGACCTGGCCAGCGTGGGCCAGAAGCTCAATGAGCAGCAGTTGAGCGAGATGCACCGCCTTAAAACCGGTGCGCTCTTACAAGGCAGCGTGATGATGGGGGCTGCCTGTGGTGCGCCAACCGCTGCGCAATTGCGAGCGCTTCAGGACTACGGTGCGGCGCTGGGCCTGGCTTTTCAGGTGGTGGACGACATTTTGGACGTGACCGCAGATTCCGCCACCTTGGGTAAAACAGCGGGCAAGGACGCCGCACAGGACAAGCCGACCTACGTCGCCCTGCTCGGGCTTGAGCGCTCCAGGGCCTTTGCGCAAGAGTTGCTAAGCCAGGCGTTGGCGGCTTTGGCGCAGGCCGATTTGCCCCACCCGCAACCCCTACGCGCCTTGGCGGATATGGTGGTGAACCGAAAGTCGTGAGCCCATCCTGAGGGCTTCCCCTAATTGAAGTTTGGCGCAATGTTCAGTTTTGACTGAAAATGACCGCTTGATGACTGTCCAGTGACCCCAAAAGAACCCATGCCCACATCGCTCCAACCCGCGTCATCTTTTCCGCTGCTGCAAAGCATCAACAGCCCGTCTGATTTGCGCCATTTGAACCGGTCGTTGCTGGGCCAGTTGGCCACGGAGCTGCGGGGCTATTTGCTGGAATCGGTGGCAAAAACCGGCGGGCATTTAAGCTCCAACCTGGGCACGGTAGAGTTGACGGTGGCGCTGCATTACGTCTTCAACACCCCGCATGACCGCGTGGTGTGGGACGTGGGCCATCAAACCTATCCGCACAAAATTTTGACTGGACGGCGTGATCGCATGGCCACGCTGAAGCAGCTCGGTGGCTTGAGCGGCTTCCCGCAGCGTAGCGAGAGCGAGTTTGATGCTTTTGGCACCGCGCACTCCAGTACCTCCATCTCCGCGGCGCTGGGCATGGCGATGGCGTCCAAGATCAAAGGCGAAACTGGGGAGAATGTGCGCCGCGCCGTCGCCGTGATTGGCGACGGTGCCATGACCGCTGGCATGGCCTTTGAAGCGCTGAATAACGGTGGCGTGTCCGATTGCAATCTGCTGGTCATCCTGAACGACAACGACATGAGCATCAGCCCGCCCGTGGGGGCGTTGAACCGCTACTTGGCGCAACTCATGAGCGGCCAGTTTTACGCCGCAGCCAAAAACGTCGGCAAAACCGTGCTCAAAGGCGCGCCGCCCCTGTTCGCGCTGGCTAAACGGCTCGAAGAGCAAGCAAAAGGCATGGTGGTGCCCGCGACGCTGTTTGAGAAATTTGGCTTCAACTACATCGGCCCGATTGATGGGCATGACCTGGAATCGCTCATCCCCACGCTGGAGAACATCAAGCATCTGGAAGGCCGCCAGTTCCTGCACGTTGTCACCAAAAAGGGACAGGGCTACAAGCGCGCCGAGGCCGACCCGGTGGGCTATCACGCTCCTGGCAAGTTTGACCCTGCGGTGGGCATGCTCAAACCCGTGGTGCCACCCAAAGCCACCTTCACCCAGGTGTTTGGCCAGTGGCTGTGCGACATGGCGGCGCAAGACGAGCGCCTGGTCGGCATCACACCCGCCATGCGCGAGGGCTCGGGCATGGTCGAGTTTGAGCAACGCTTCCCCAAACGTTACTTTGACGTGGGCATTGCCGAGCAGCATGCCGTCACCTTCGCGGCCGGCCTGGCCTGCGAAGGCTTGAAGCCCGTGGTGGCGATCTACTCCACCTTTTTGCAGCGCGCCTATGACCAATTGATTCACGATGTGGCGATTCAAAACCTGCCAGTCGTGTTCGCGCTGGACCGCGCAGGCCTGGTCGGCGCAGACGGGGCCACGCACGCCGGCGCGTACGACATCGCCTTTCTGCGCTGCATCCCCAACATGAGCATCGCCTGCCCGTCCGACGAAAACGAATGCCGTGGCTTGCTAAGCAGCGCCTTCGAGCAAAACCACCCGGTCGCCGTGCGCTACCCACGCGGCGCGGGCGCGGGTGCCGCCATGCAAGCGGGGTTGGACGCGCTGCCGTTTGGCAAAGGTGAGGTCAGACGACAAGGTAAGCGCATTGCGATCCTGGCCTTTGGGACCTTGCTGTACCCCGCGTTGCAAGCGGCTGAAAAGCTCAACGCCAGCGTGGTCAACATGCGCTGGGCCAAGCCGCTGGATGTCGAGCTGCTGTTGCAAGTTGCTGCCGAACATGAGTCTCTGGTCACGGTGGAAGACGCGGCCATCATGGGCGGTGCTGGCAGCGCCGTGATGGAAGTCTTGCAACAAGCAGGCCTGCTTAAGCCCGTCCTGCAACTGGGTTTGAGTGACACCTTCATCGAGCACGGTGACCCGGCCAAACTCATGGCCTTGCAAGGGCTGGACGCATCGGGCATTCAGGCGTCCATCGAGAAGCGCTTCCCCGTGCATGCCGAGTCAGTGCGGCCTGTGCTGAAGGCCGTGGCGTAACGGCATTTTTCGCGCCTTGCAGCTGGGATGGTCGCCGCTACGATAGGCTTATTTGCTATATATATTGAAGCAACTGGTGTATGTTTTTCGAGAGCTAGACGGCTATTTGATTCGTATGTTGGCGATTTAACGGTTTTTCTAGCATTTCCCGTCTGGCGATCCAGCATGGTGGTCCGACCTCAAATTCACCTGCCGCCGCAGGTTGCCGCAACTCATGTCAACTTCACTGCGCCTCAATCTTCGCATCCCGAATCGCCTTGGCCCACTTGACGGTTTCTAACTTGCTGCGCTGGGCAAGTTGCTCGGGGGTGCCGGGGTCAACGGCGAAACCGATGCCGGCGAATTTTTCCTGAATGTCTTTGCTTTGCGCGGCGGCGTTGATGGCTTGGTTCAGTTTGGTGACCATTTCGGGCGGGGTGCCTGCGGGAGCGAAGACTGCGAAATAGGCGATGAGTTCGTAGTCTTTGAGGCCCAGGGCTTCGTTGACGGTGGGCAGCTCGGGGATGGCGGCGGAGCGCTTGGTGGAGGTGACGGCCAGGCCGCGAATCTTGCCGCCTTTGACTTGGGGCAGCGTCACCGCGAAGTCGGCGCTGAACATCATCACCTGGCCACCGATCAAGTCGGTCATCGCAGCGGGGCCGCTTTTGTAGGGCACGTTGGTCATCTGCACGCCAGCCATGCTGGCCAGCATTTCTGCCGACACGAGCTGCGAGGTGCTGGCGCTGGCGAAAGTGACGTGGGTCGGCTTGGCCTTGGCCAGATCGACGAACTCGCGCAAGTTTTTGGCAGGCACGTCGTTGTTGATGGCGACGATCAGCGGCACCGAGCCCAGGTAGCCCACTGGCGTGAAGGCGGTGTCTTGGTCGTAGGGCAACTGCTTCATCAGGCTTTTCAGCGCGGCGTTGGTGCTGTTGGTGCCGATCAAGATCGTGTAGCCGTCGGGGGCTGATTTGGCGACCGCATCGGCGCCCAGCATGCCGTTCACACCGGCCTTGTTTTCGACCACGATGACTTGCCCTAGCGTCTCGGACATCTTGGCGGCGAAGGCGCGGCCAATCTGGTCGGTCGCGCTACCTGCGGCGAAGGGCACGATGGCTTTGATCGGCTTGTTGGGGTAGGGCTGGGCAATGGTGGCGGTTGTCAGCAAGGTGGCTGCCAGGGCGGCGAGGGTCGCCTTGATTGCGGTGAGTTTCATGGTGTCTCCTATTGTTGAGGGTTCGATCAGCGAGTTATTACATCAATGGTATTCGCTACTAACTGTATAGCTGCTTATGCAATTTCTACGAGAGCTAAGGCCGCATTCTATTCAAAATTTGGACAAATCCGCTCTCTTGAGTCAAAAATTAACCTGCAAGTTAATTCAAACGCAAATCGAACGTTAATGCAACGTGGGGCCGCCCGGCTGCTCGGCATGCAGCGGCTGGATTCTGAAAAAGCCTGTGCCCGCTGAGCCCGCGCCAATTTCCTCTTCTGTTGCCTCGCGCACGCCCTCGACGCGCAGGTGCAGGCGCAGCGCTATGCCCGCCAGTGGGTGGTTGCCGTCGAGCACAACGTGATCGGGGTAGATTTCGCTCACGGTGTACAGCGCGTCTTTGGGCGCGGCTGGGTTGCAGCCTGCGGGAAGAGATGCGCCTTCAAACGTCATGCCCGCCTCAGTCTCCTTGGGAAAGAGGCTGCGCGGCTCCAAAAAGAGCAGTTGGTCGTTGAAGTCGCCAAACGCCTGCTCGGGCTCCAGGTGCAAGTCGAGCTTGGCGCCTTTTTCGTGCCCTTGCAGCGCCTCTTCGATGGCTTTGAACAGGTCTTGTCCGCCGATTAAAAATTCGACCGGGTCGTCCAGCACGTCCAGTTCTTCGCCCAAAGTGTCTTTCAGCGTCCAGGTGAGGGCAACGACGCATTGTTGATTGATTTCCATACGAGAATTGTCGCAGCTTGAGCACGCTTGCTTCAACTCTGGAAAACTCTCAATGGACATCACCACTCCGCTGACGCTGCTCGGCCACATCAGCCCTCAGACGTTCATGAAGCGCTACTGGCAGAAGACGCCGCTGCTGATCCGCCAGGCGATCCCCAACTTCAAGCCACTGCTGGAGCGCACTGCGCTGCTTGAGCTGGCCTGCGACGAAGACGTTGAGGCCCGAGTGGTAGCGCGGATGCCAGGGTCAGCCCAATGGAAACTCAAATCTGGCCCCTTCACCCGCCGCGCGCTGCCCGCGTTGAAAACGCCGGATTGGACGTTGCTGGTGCAAGGCGTTGATCTGCACCACGATGCAGTACGCGCGTTGATGGACCAGTTCCGCTTCATCCCCGATGCGCGGCTGGACGATGTGATGATCAGCTACGCAACCCAAGGCGGTGGCGTGGGGCCGCATTTCGACAGCTATGACGTGTTCTTGCTGCAAGCCCAAGGCCGCAGGCGCTGGCAGATCAGCGCGCAAAGGGACTTGACGCTGCAAGACGGTGTGCCGCTGAAAATCCTTGCCAACTTCCAACCGACGCAAACCTTCGTGCTGGAGCCGGGCGACATGCTCTACCTGCCACCGCGCTACGCGCACGACGGGGTCGCTTTGGATGAATGCATGACGTACTCCATTGGCTTTCGGGCTCCCAAGCGAGGCGAACTCGCGGCTGAGCTTTTGCAGAGACTGGCGGACGATGCGATGGAAACTGCGGGGGCTGCACTGTACAAAGATGCTCGCCAAAGTGCTGTGTCCAACGCGGCCGAGATTCCGTCGGCGGTGTTCGAGTTTGCTCAAAAGGCGATGCTGCAAGCCATCCACGACCCGGCGGTTTTGAAGCGTGCGCTGGGCGAGTACTTGTGCGAGCCCAAGGCCGATGTCTGGTTTGATGAGGCTGACGCATTGAACCCGCTTGGAGCCGTGTCAAAAACCGGACTGCGGCTGGATCGGCGTACCAAGATGCTGCTGGATGATCAGCATGTCTTCATCAATGGCGAGAGCTTCAAGGCATCAGGCCGCGATGCCGTGCTATTGAAACAATTTGCAAATGACCGATTTATCGACTCCCGTCTGTTGACGCGCGCCAGCGTCGGCGCAAAATCAATGCTTGAAACTTGGTTAGCCTCAGGATGGATACATGAACGCTGACGATCCTCACAGCACGTACATCAGCTTGCCGCCCGAGCCCCTCCCCAGTGGTCGCTTCGAGGGCCGATTGGCCTTTACTGAGCTGATCCGCCACGCGCTGGCGACTGCCGCGCACGAGGGTTGGCGCGAACTGATTTTGTGCGACGCAAACTTTGAAGACTGGCCACTGGGCGAGCGTGCTGTT
>JANOTO010000050.1:0-2046 GCA_031416395.1 Rhodoferax sp.
TGCTCGTAGACTAAAATTAACTTTTAGGTTAATTTTTTAGCCCAATTTGTCAAAATCTCACTGCAACTGAATCCACGCCTTGTCCAACCGCTTCACGCTCACCGGCTGGGGCGTGCGCAGCTCCTGCGCGAAGAAGCTCACACGCAGCTCTTCGATCAGCCAGCGGAACTCATTCATCTTGTCGTCCACCGCGCCTTTGCGCTCGGCCACCAGGCGCCAGTAGCGCTGCTCTTGCGGGCGCAGTTCTGTGAGGCGTGCGGCATCACGCGCGGGGTCGGCACGGTATTTGTCGAGCCGCGCCGTCACGGCTTTGAGGTAGCGCGCAAAGTGCGGGAGCTGCGCCCAGGGCGAGTCGATCAGGAAGCGCTTGGGCATCAGCCGCGCGAGCTGTTGCGTGGCATCGGTTGTGGCATCTGGCGCGTTCTTGGTGTCTTTGATTTTTCTTGCGGCGATGGCGAAGTCAGCCAGAATCGTCGCGGCCAGCCGGGCGACCTCGTTGGCAATCAGCGTCAGGCGGCCTCGGCCTTCTTCAATGCGCTTTTTGAAGGCGATCTCGTTGGTGGGCAGCGGGTCGAGCAAGAAGGCGCGGTCCAGCGCGACGGCGATGATCTGGTCGCGCAGTTCCTCAATCGTGCCACCGCCCGTGTTGTCCGCAGTGCGGCCCACCAGCATGTACGACACAGCCATCTTTTGCAGATCAGGAATGTTCTTCTCCAAGTACTTCAGCGCATCTTTGATTTGCAGCGCAAACAGGCGGCGCAGCCCCGCGCGGTGCTTTGCGGCGGCGACTTGCGGCTCGTCAAACACTTCGATGGTGACACCGGGCTCGGTGTTGTTGGGGGATTCGACCAGCGCGGGAAAGCCGATCAGCGTTTGACCGCCTTTCTGGATTTCAAGCAACTCGGGTAGCTCGCCGAAGCTCCAGGTGGTGTAGCGTTGGCCTGCGGGTGTTGGCTTCTTCGCTTCTGATTGAGGAGCAGGCGATCTGGTGTTGATGGCCGTTGCGGGCTGCTTGGAATTTGGCTGAGGCGTGGTGGTCTGTGCCAGCTTCAACCCCGCCAGCGCCTGAAACGCGCCACGCGCCTGGCTGCCCAGCTCCGCCTTCAACGCGCCCAGGTTACGCCCCGTGCCGAGCTGGCGGCCATGCTCATCGACCACGCGGATGTTCATGAAGTAGTGCGGCGTCAGCATGTCGGCCTTGATGTCGGCACGGGCAATGTCGAGCGACGTCGCAGCGCGAACAAGTTTCAGCAGCGCATCGACCAGCGAGCCGTGGCCAAACAGCTCGAGCACGTTCAACGCCGCCGCCATGCGCGTGGCGGACTCAGGCAGCGGCACCAGGCGCGAGCGGGGCCGTTGGTGCAACGTTTTCAGGAGCGCCTGAATCTTTTCTTTCAACATGCCCGGCACCAGCCACTCGCAGCGCTCGTCATTCACCTGGTTCAGCACGAAGAGCGGCACCGTCACCGTCAAGCCATCTTTGGCATCGCCAGGCTCGTGCAGATACGTGGCCGCGCAATCCACGCCGCCAAGCCGAATCGTTTTGGGGAAGGACAGCGTGGTGATGCCCGCCGCCTCGTGGCGCATTAGCTCCTCGCGGGTGAGCAGCAGCAGTTGCGGGTTCTTTTTCGCCTCTTCGCGGTACCAGCGCTCAAAGCTGTAACCACTGCACACGTCAGCGGGCAACTGCTGGTCGTAAAAAGCGTAGATCAGTTCGTCGTCCACCAGCACGTCTTGGCGGCGCGCTTTGTGCTCCAGGTCTTCCACCTGTTTGATCAGCTTGTGGTTTGCCGCCAAAAACGGCAGCGGGGTTTCCCACTGGTCATTCACCAGCGCTTCACGGATAAAAATCTCGCGCGCGCCGGCCGGGTCAACACGGCCATAGTTGGTTTTGCGGCCACTGTAGATCACGATGCCATACAGCGTGGCCCGCTCCAGCGCGGTCACCTCGCCCGCCTTTTTCTCCCAATGCGGATCAAGCAATTGCTTCTTCAACAAATGCCCACCGACTTGCTCCAGCCACTGCGGCTCGATATTGGCGATACC
>JANOTO010000051.1:0-2426 GCA_031416395.1 Rhodoferax sp.
TGACGCTGCGCCACAGCCGCTCGACAAAGATGTTGTCATACGCCCGGCCCCGCCCATCCATACTGATGGTGACACCTTCGCGTTTGAGTACACCAGTGAACGCATCACTGGTGAATTGGCTGCCCTGATCGCTGTTGAACATTTGCGGCTTACCGCAAGTTTGCAGCGCCTCTTGCAGGCAGTCCACACAAAAGCCAGCATCCATGGTGTTGCTGATGCGCCAGCCCAATACCCGCCTTGAGTACCAGTCGATGATGGCCACCAGGTAGGCAAACCCGTGCTTCAAGCGGATGTAGGTGATGTCGGTGCTCCAAACCTGGTTGGGCCGCAGCACCGGCACACCGCGCAGCAAATAGGGGTAGATCTTGTGACCCGGCGCGCCCTGGCTTGTCTTCTTGCCCGGTGCCATGCCGGCCAAACCCATCAGGCGCATGAGGCGTTGCACCCGCTTGCGGTTGACTGCATGGCCGCAGCGGGCCAGGAACACCACCATTTTGCGGCTGCCATAGAACGGTCGCTTGGTGTACTCCTCATCGATCAGCGCGCTGATGCGCAAGTCCGATTCAGCCACCGCCTTTGCTTGGTGTCTGGCGTACACGCCTGAGCGCGTCACGCCCGCCAGCACGCATTGGCGCTGGATGGGCAGTGGGCTGCTGGCTTCAATCCATGATTGGCGTGTCATGGCAGGCTCAGTCCTGACTTTTTTTTGAGCCAGTCCAGCTCGACTTTGAGCCGCCCGATCTCGCTGTACAGCACCTCGGGTGTGCAGTGTTCGGGCACTGGCGCCACTTGGGGGCCGCGTTTGCCTTCAAACAGGGTTTTGGCCTGCGCCTGGATTTCGGCCTTCCACTGGCGCACTTGCACCGGGTGCACTTTGTGCTGCTGGGCCAGCTCGTTGACTGTCTTCTCAGCGCCCAGCGCTTGCAGTCCTACCTTGGCCTTGAATTCAGCTGTGTGGAACTTGCGCTTCTTTGCTTCAGTTGTCATCGCGTTGTCCTGATGACAGTTTGCTCCTTAAACTATTGTCCGGAAATCGGGGTCCACTTCACTTCTGCGGCCACGTGCGGCTCGTGCGCGGGAATCAAGTCTCTACTTTCTCAAATGGGATATTTGATTTGCCGCATTGCGCTATAAATTGAGTAGCTTTTTGCGCTGTTTTTTTATTGAATTGATGGCCAAAAGCGTGCTTATTGACGTTCTAGTGTGAAAGCGGACACTATGATTCCGGCATCCACCATCTCAAACTGTAAACATGTCCAACCTAGCCGAACAAATTCGCGAAGCACTGTGCATGTTTGCGCGCAACGGCACAGAGCCGGCATTGATTGGCGGATTGGCGGTGGTTGCGCACCAGGTGGTGCGCGCCACCAAGGATGTGGATTTTCTGGTGGAGGCCGAAGCTGCGGACAGGATACATGATGCACTGCTGGATTTAGGCTACCGATGCCTATACCGCAGTGAAGACGCTGCCAACTATGTGCGCGCAGCGGAAGGTCTGGATTTGCTTTACGCGCACCGTCCCCTTGCGCGCCGTTTGCTGGCGCAGGCATCCGAGCGCGAGACCCCAATGGGCCGCATGCGCATCATCAGCGTCGAGGGCCTTATCGGCTTCAAACTGCAAGGCTTCGTGAACGACGCAACGCGAACGCGCGACTTGGACGACATTCGCGCACTATTTAAGGTACACCGCGCTTCGCTCGACATGGATGAGTTGCGTGAGTACTTTGCCATGTTCAACAAACCGGAACTCCTCAATGAACTTCTCTATGGAACTCCCGGTTAACACCGGCATAAAGTTTGAGGCGGCATTGAACCCTGCCGACGCAAATGTAGTGCTGGTGCGCGAAGCCGGTGTGCCTTTTCAACCGGAGTTGGGCAATGCTTCTGGGATCGACCCGTTCGCCGAGTGGTTAAGCCTGATGGAGGTTGTGCAAATGCTTTGCCCAGTGTGGCCCGTGCGTGACAAACCCACTCAGGGCGACCATTGGCGACTTTGATGGCGTCCGAGCCTTTAGTTTTTTTCTGCGTCACTTCCGCGCAGGCGGCAAGTCGGTGCAACTCCCATGCGCCACCTCCGCTGCCATGCCAATTGATTCTCCAAGCGTGGGATGCGGGTGAATCGTTTTGCCGATGTCTACTGCATCTGCGCCCATTTCAATCGCCAGCGCAACCTCGCCGATCATGTCGCCGGCGTGGGTGCCGACCATGCCGCCACCGAGGATCTTGCCGTGGCCATGGGCTTCATCAGAATCGTCGAACAGCAACTTCGTGACACCTTCATCGCGACCGTTTGCAATGGCGCGGCCTGAGGCTGTCCAGGGGAACAGGCCTTTTTTGACTTTGATACCTTGGGCTTTGGCCTGGTCTTCGGTGAGGCCAACCCAGGCGATTTCGGGGTCGGTGTAGGCGACGCTGGGGATGACTCT